>JASGMB010000027.1 GCA_030156665.1 Clostridiales bacterium | reverse complement strand
ACCAAACGCAAGTAGGATTCCGAAAGCGGACTCTATGAATAAGGAAAAGAACATGAAAGTTATAAAATTTATAACTTTTTATAAGTTTCTTATAACGGGGTATTAATTGGAACTCATAGTTGGAGAAACTGCTGGATTTTGTTTTGGAGTAAATAGAGCAATTGATACCGTATATAAAAATGTTGAACACCCGAATAAGCAAGTAAAGACCAAAATTTATACTTTGGGGCCAATCATACATAATCAGCAAGTTGTTGAAGATCTGACTTCTAAAGGTATTGATGTTATTAACTCTATTGATGATATAAAGGATAATAATGTGAAAGTAATTATCCGAACACATGGTATCTCAAAAAAAATTTATAATGACCTGGAAACTAAAAGTTTTGAATATATAGACGCCACGTGTCCTTATGTAAAGAAAATACATAAAATTGTAGAAAAATATTATAACGATGGGTATTCAATTATCATTGTGGGAGATAGTCAACATCCTGAAGTAGTTGGTATAAACGGATGGTGCAATAATTCTGCAATAATTATAAATAGCTTAGATAATACTAAAGAAAATTTTAAATGTACAGATAAAACTTGTGTAGTTGCACAAACTACAATTAATAGAGAAAAGTGGGACAAAATTACTCAATATATTAAACAAAAATGCCCGGAAGCACTAATTTTTGATACAATATGCAGTGCAACAAATTTAAGACAAGCAGAAGCAGAAGAAATTGCCAAAAAAGTTGATATAATGATTGTCATTGGCGGTAAACATAGCTCTAATACTCAAAAATTAGCCCAAATATGCAGGTGTTTTTGTAAAAATACCTATCATATAGAGACTTTTGAGGAACTGCCTCAAAATTTAAATTATTTTAACAAAAAAGTTGGAATTACTGCCGGAGCTTCTACACCGGCATGGATTATTAAGGAGGTAATTAATAAAATGACAGAAAAAGAAAAATTACAAACTGAACAAAATAATGGCCAGACTAATGAGTCTGAAATGACTTTTGCTGAGGCTTTTGAAAAATCTTTAGTAACTTTAAATACAGGTGATGTTGTCAAAGGTAATGTAATTGCAGTTTCCGATAATGAGGTTGTAGTTGATCTGGGATATAAGTCCGACGGCATTGTACATGCTAATGAATTGACAAGTGACCCTTCAATAACACCAAAAGATATTGTACAAGTTGGAGACGAAATTGAGGTATTTGTTGTACGTGTGGATGATGGAGAAGGTAATGTTTTATTATCTAAGAGAAAAGTTGATTTTATAAAGGGTTGGGAAACAATAGAATCTGTTTACAAAAATAAAACTACTGTTAAAGGAAAAGTTATTGAAGTGGTTAATGGTGGTATCATTGTTCTCGTGAATGAAATTCGAATTTTTGTACCAGCTTCACAGGTCAGTGATAGGTTTGTTTCTAACTTAAATGTATTTTTAAATCAAAACGTTTCTCTACAAATTATTGATTTGAATACAAAGAAAAGAAGAGCAGTGGGGTCTATAAGAGCAGTTATTGAAAAAGAACGTGAAAAGAAAGAAAAAGAATTTTGGAGTAGTATAGAAATAGGCAAAAAATATACCGGTGTAGTTAAGAAAATAACTGATTTTGGCGCCTTTGTAGATCTTGGGGTGGTTGACGGTCTCATTCATATATCAGAATTATCGTGGACTAAAATAAAACATCCATCAGAAATATTAAATGAAGGTGATACTGCTGAAGTATATGTCCTTGATTTCGATAAAGAAAAAAATAGAATATCTTTAGGGTTTAAAAAAGCTGAGGATAATCCATGGGAAATTGCAAAGTCGAAATTTAACGTTGGAGATGTTGTTAAGTGTAAAGTTGTAAGATTAGTTCCTTTCGGTGCATTTGTAGAATTAATTCCTGGGGTTGACGGATTAATTCATATTTCTCAAATTTCCAATAAAAGGATTGGAAAACCGGCAGATGTTCTAAGTATAGGACAAGAAGTAGAAGCAAAAATTATTGAAGTGGATATTGAGAGTCAAAAAATTAGTCTAAGTATAAGGGAATTACTTGCTAATGAAGAATCTGTTATGGAGGATAATGTTACTGTTAGTGAAGAAAAGAAAGCAGATGTACTACCAAACGAATATAAAGAAGACGTAAAGATAACCATTGGTGATGTTATTGGTGAAAAAAATGAAGATGTCAAATAAAAAAGTGTAATTTTGTTATTTTTAATGTATAAATTTCAAATTGTTGTCAATAATATTTAATGACCTCACAAAATACATTGAGACCCCCTTTACATTAAATGCGTAACATTCATATGTTACGCATTTTTTTGTAACACATAGAAAAGCATATATTTGTTTTTTTTTGATTATGTGATAGAATAATATCACAATTTTATTGTAAAGAGGGGTTTGTATGTTTATAAAAGATTATGAAGATTTTAAGATTGAAATATATAAAATATCTGGAATTAATTTAAGTCTTTATAAAGAAAGACAAATGAAAAGAAGAATTGAATCACTTATGAAAAAAAATAACTTTGACAATTTTAATAATTATATTATAGGATTAAAAAATGATAAAAATTTATATAATGAGTTTATCAATTATCTCACAATAAATGTTTCGGAATTTTATAGAAATACAAGTCAGTGGCAAGTATTAGAAGAAGATATTATACCTATGTTGTTAACAAAGAATAAAACTTTAAAAATTTGGAGTGCTGCTTGTTCTACTGGAGAAGAACCGTATTCATTGGTGATGGTTTTATCAAAATTTTTTCCTTTATCGTCAATAAAAATTTTTGCCACAGATATTGACAAAGAAGCGCTAGCCAAAGCAAAAATAGGGCTATATAGTTCTAAAAGTTTAGTTGGCGTTCCAAAGGAGAATATAATAAAATTTTTTACAAAACAAGGAGAATATTACAAAATAAATGAAGAAGTAAAGGATTGTGTGGAATTTTCACAACATAATTTATTAAAAGACTCTTTTCCTACACAGTGTGATTTGATTGTGTGTAGAAATGTTTTAATTTACTTTACTGAAGAAGCGAAAACTGAAATATATAAAAAGTTTAATCAATCATTGAAAACAGAAGGAATTTTATTTGTAGGAAGTACAGAACAGATTATTTTACCTAATAGATATAATTTTATTCCTATAAAAACTTTTTTCTATCAGAAAGTAAAGTCTTTAGTTTAAAACTTAAATACTAGTTTTGTATCATTACATAGTATGTTTAGTTTTTGTCATGTGCTGTTAAGCAAAAATATTCTATTATTGTGGAAGTTATATTATAACTAGAAGAGGTATTATTAATTCAACTTTATTTTAAAATATCATTTGAAATGTGATCGAATAAACTAATTAAAACAACATAAGGATTTCAGTCAAATCACTGAAATCCTTATCACATTTGGTGCGAGAAACAGGACTTGAACCTGCATGAGTGCAATACTCACTAGAACCTGAATCTAGCGCGTCTGCCAATTCCGCCATTCTCGCGTATATATAGCATATTTATTTTACAACATTTTTTTCTTACTTTCAAGACTTTTTTAAATAAAAAAATAATCGTATTGACAATACAAGAATGATACTTGATAATTATTAATGGAATGGGATTATCAGATTTTATACCAATATATTTGTTTTTTACCAAACAACCCATTATAGTTAGCTTTTTATTTGTAAATAATACTAAATAAACGGCATATATTTTAAATTAGAAGTTTGTTATAAGTTTTTAATATTTGGAAATTATTAATTAATTTGAGGGGGATATAGAGTGAATAAAAAACTTGAAATATTTAAGAAAAGTATATTTCAAAAAAATGTTGCTGTATTAGGAATAGGAATAAGCAATACTCCATTAATTGAATTTTTGGTAAGATTAGGTGCACGTGTAACAGCCTTTGATAAAAAATCACCTGAAGAATTAGGAACAATATATAAGAAATTAGACACTTTAGGAGTCAAACTCTGTTTAGGAAATAATTATCTTCACTATTTAAACCATGATATTATTTTTAAAACTCCTGGTATGCGCTATGATATTCCTGAGCTTATAGCTGCTAAGGAAAAAGGAAGTATTATTACTTCAGAAATGGAAATTTTTTTTGATTTGTGCCCCGCACAAATTATTGCAGTTACAGGAAGTGATGGAAAAACCACTACCACTACTTTAATATATAAAATGTTGGAACAACAAGGATACACTTGTTGGTTGGGAGGTAACATTGGCAAACCCTTATTAAATGAGATTGAAAATATTCATCCCAATCATAAAGTAATATTAGAACTTAGTAGTTTTCAATTACATACAATGAAATCGAGTCCGGATATTGCAGTAATAACAAATATTGCACCAAACCATCTGGATATACATAAATCAATGGATGAATATGTAAATGCTAAAAAGAATATTTTTCTTCATCAATCTCAGTATGGAAAATTAGTTTTAAATTTTGATAATGATGTTACAAGAGGTTTTGAAAAAGAGGCATTGGGAGATGTAATATTTTTTAGTCGCTTAAAGCAATTTGAAGGTAGTATGTCTAAAAATATTCATATCTCTATTATTAATAATGCAATTACCATTAATATAAATAATAATAAAGAAATAATAAATATCGATGATATTATACTTCCCGGTACTCACAATATTGAAAATTATATGGCAGCTATTGGTGCTGTATGGGGAATGGTTAGTACAGATAATATTAAAAAAGTTGCTAATACATTTAAAGGTGTAGAACATCGAATAGAATTTGTTCGAACAATAAATGGAATAAAATTTTACAACGATTCAATTGCAAGTAGTCCTACACGAACGATAGCCGGATTAAATTCTTTTGAACAAAAGGTGATTTTAATTGCAGGTGGATATGATAAAAATATTCCTTTTAATGAGCTGGGAAAAGTAATTTTTAATAAAGCAAAAAAAGTTGTATTAATAGGTAAAACTGCAGATAAAATAAAACAAGCTATTCTAGACGCAGCAAATACTTTTGATCATCATTTTCCTATAGTTAAATGTAATAGTCTTGAAAATGCTGTTCAAGAAGCTTTTAGGGATGCAAAAGAAAATGATATTATATTGCTTTCGCCAGCATGTGCAAGTTTTGATATGTTTAAAAATTTTGAAGACAGAGGTAATAAATTTCACTCGGGAACCCCTCCATAAATGGAGCTGGTGATGGGACTCGAACCCGCAACCTGCTGATTACAAGTCAGCTGCTCTGCCAATTGAGCTACACCAGCAATTGAATTTTAATGGTGCCTCCGGGCGGAATCGAACCACCGACACGGGGATTTTCAGTCCCCTGCTCTACCGACTGAGCTACAGAGGCATATAACATATTCCAATGGTGGGCCTTCAGGGACTCGAACCCCGGACCAACCGGTTATGAGCCGGTTGCTCTGACCAACTGAGCTAAAGGCCCATTTGTGACGACGAAGTATAGTATACGACAAAATTGTTATTATGTCAATAGTAATTTATAAAAAAGCTTTTTAGGATGTACAAAAAATTTTTTAAATTAAACTATTGAAAATCTTGCTTTTATGCAATAATATTATCTGTAAAATCTCAAATAATAGGACATATAGCCGCATAAATAATAATTCAATTTAAAATGAATATTGATTCAACGTCAATGAGATTTGTTAAATCCAATAGTTTTACAATTAAATATTTAAATACATAAAAAAGGAGTGAAATGAATGAGTACAAATGATTTTTTATTAACTCTAAGTAGTTTGACTGCAGTTTCAGGCTATGAGCATGTATCTTTAACCGAAATAAAAAAATTTTTTCAACCATATTGTGATTTAGTATACGACGATAAAATGGGAAATATCATTGGTGTAAAAAAAACTAAAACTAAAACGCCACATAAGGTTATGCTCGCTGCCCATATGGATGAAATAGGTTTAATGGTAAAAAGTATCGATGAAAAAGGTTTTATAAAATTCACAAATATTGGAGGAGTGGACCAAAGGCTTTTACTGGCACAAGAAGTTATAGTACATGGCAAAGAAGAACTTTTTGGTGTAATTAGTGCAAAGCCACCTCATCTTCAGTCAAAAGAAGAAGCAAATAAAGCCGTAAAGATGGAGGATTTGGTAATAGATGTGGGAATGGAAGCTGAAAAGGTAAAAAAACTTATAAATATTGGTGATATTGTTTCTTTTCGTTCATCACTCACTACTCTTATGAATAAATACATATGTGGTAAATCGATGGATAACAGAGTTGGTGTTGCAGTGATGATTGAGTGCCTGAAAGAATTAAATAGACAAGATATTGATGTGGAATTATATGCTGCTGCAACAGTACAAGAAGAAGTAGGCCTAAGAGGTGCAACAGTTATTTCATATGATATTAATCCTGATATAGGGATAGCAATAGATGTTTGCCACGGTGACACTCCTGATGTTTCAAAAGATGAAACATATGTAACGTCAAAAGGTCCGGTTATTACTTTAGGACCTAATATTCACCCCAAATTAGCAAAAAAAATAATGAATATTGCAAAAGAATATAATATTCCTTTCCAGACTGATGTTGACCCAGGTAATACAGGAACAGATGCATGGGCTATACAGGTAACTCGAGCAGGCATACCCACTCTTTTAGTATCTATTCCTTTAAGATATATGCATACTACCGTTGAAACTGTCTGTTATAACGATATTGCTAATGCGGGAAAATTATTGGCTATATTTATTCGAAAATTAGAGGGAGAACTGGGGGAATTACTATGTTATTAAAAATGCTGACACAAGCAATGGGTGTTTCCGGTAATGAGCAAGAAGTTAGAGATATAATTCTCAAAGAAATTCATGGTCATTGTGATGGTATTACTGTTGACCGCATAGGCAATATTATTGCATATAAGAAAGGAACGGCCAATAAAAACAAAAAAGTTATGTTATCAGCCCATATGGATGAAATTGGTTTGATTGTGACCGGAATAACTGATACGGGTTTTATAAAATTTAAGCCTGTTGGTGGTATTGATTCTAGAATTTTACTTTCTAAAAAAGTACTTATTGGGGAAAATAAAATTCCCGGCGTAATAGGAATCAAAGCAATCCATTTACAAGACCCTAGTGAAAGAGAAAAAGCTATAAAAGTAAAAAATATGTATATAGATATCGGTGCGAAAAATAAAGAAGATGCTGAAAAAAATGTGCATTTAGGAGATTATATTGGTTTTGATAGCGATTACATTCCATTTGGAGACAATCTTATTAAAACTAAAGCTTTAGATGATCGGGTAGGATGTGCGATTCTTATTGATATGTTAAAAGAAAGATATGCTTGTGATTTATATGCAGCCTTTACAGTACAAGAAGAAGTAGGATTAAGAGGGGCGGGAGTAGCAGCATATACGGTTAATCCTGATGTAGCCTTAGTTGTAGAGGGTACTACTTGTTCCGATGTCCCGGGAGCAGAAGAACATGAATCTGCTACTTATCTTGGGAGTGGACCTGCTATTTCAATTATGGACAGAACTTCTTATTCGAATAAAAAGTTATCCCAATTTTTATATGAATTAGCAAAAAAAAATAATATTAAGGTACAATATAAACGAACGACTTTTGGTGGTAATGATGCAGGTAAAATTCATGTAACCGGTGAAGGTATTCCAACTGCAGCAATCTCGGTTCCATGTCGTTATATTCATTCACCTACCTCTGTGATGAGTTTGGAGGATTATGAAGCATGCAAAAAAGTTGTACAACTATTTCTGTATGGAATTGAAAACTTTGAAATAAAAAAATGGGAGGTAATAAAATGATAGAGTTACTTAATAAATTGACACAGTGTTATGGGCCATCCGGTAATGAAGAAGTTATAAGAGAATTTATTATTAAAGAAATTAAAGAATATGTTGATGAACTCGTGGTCGATCCATTAGGAAATTTAATAGCCCGTAAAAAGGGAAATGGCAAAAAAATCATGTTTGCAGCACATATGGATGAAATAGGGGTTATCGTCACATATATAGAGAAAGAAGGATTTTTAAGATTTGCCAATGTAGGTGGGATATCCCCATATTTTTCGTTATTTCAGCGAGTAAAATTTAAAAATGGTACAATAGGCGTAATTGGTTATGAGGAAAAAATTAAAGAAATGAAGGATTTAAACATTGATAAAATGTATATAGATATTGGCGTAAAAAATAGAGAAGATGCCGAAAAACTCATAAATGTAGGTGATGTTGCATGTTTTGTAGGAGATTTTTATGAAAACGGAAATAAATTTACGTCAAAAGCACTGGATAATAGATTGGGATGTTATATTTTAATAGAAGTCATTAAGTCTTCAGCTAATTTTTCAAATGATTTATATTTTGTATTTACTGTTCAAGAAGAATTAGGATTAAGAGGTGCAAAAACATCAGCTTTTTCAATAACTCCTGATTATGCTATTGCTGTGGACGTTACTGATACGGGCGATACTCCCGGTTCTAAAACAATGGCGTTAGAACTCGGAAAAGGTCCTGCAATCAAAGTAAAGGACAATTCTATCATCACCCATCCGTTTATTAAGAATTTAATGGTTGATACAGCAAAAGAAAAGAATATTCCTTACCAATTAGAAGTGCTAGAACGTGGTGGTACAGATGCGGGTGCGATACATATTACCAAAGGAGGCATTCCATCAGGAGTACTTTCTATTGCTACAAGATATATTCATTCACCCTGTGAAACAGTAGATCAAGATGACGTAAAAAATGCTGTTTTATTATTATCGGCAATTGCTTCCAAGAAGTTCAATTAGTGCATATAGGGGTATCACCAGCATTTTAACAAATGTTGACGATATCCCTACAATGATAAAAAATAAGATATGCTGATAAATTTTATATTTAAGCAGGATTTACCTCTTTTAATATAGAATATAAGTATACTATATTTATATTGAAGAATGAGGTGAAAATATATGAATGTTACATTTTTAGGTGCTGCAAGAACTGTTACAGGATCCTGCTATTTGCTGGAGACAAATAATAGAAAAATACTTATCGATTGCGGTATGTTTCAAGGACATGAAGGGCATAACGAATTAAATGCTGAACCCATGCCGTTTGATATAAATGAACTAGATTATATACTTTTAACTCATGCTCATATTGACCATAGTGGAAGAATTCCTAAATTATACAAAGAGGGTTTTAGAGGAGAAATCATTGCTACCAAAGCAACGGTAGAATTATGTGAAATTATGCTCCCGGATAGCGGACATATACAAGAAATGGAATATGAATGGATCAATAGAAAAAGATTAAGGGCAGGTAAACCACCCGTTGACCCATTATATACGTATCAAGATGCAGTTGATTGCATGGAATGTTTTAGAAAAGTTGCATATGATGAATTCATTAAACTTCCGGGGAACATTACAGTTTGTTTTAGAGATGCTGGACATATTTTAGGTTCATCAATTTTAGAAATCTGGATAAATGAAAATGGTCAGGAAACTAAACTTGTTTTTTCTGGTGATTTAGGTAATAAAAATATCCCGATACTGCGTGATCCAACAATTATTGATACTGCTGATTATTTATTTATAGAATCAACATATGGTGATAGATTACATCAACAAAATGAAGACAAGGTGGAAAAAATCACAAATATTATACTTGAAACCATTGAAAAAGGAGGAAATGTTATTATTCCCTCTTTTGCAGTAGGCCGTACGCAGGAAATTATTTATGAACTTCATAGCAAATTAACCAAGTATGATGAAAAAATTAAGAAATTATTTAGCATACCTGTATATGTCGATAGTCCACTTGCAATTTCAGCAACAGAGGTTTTTAGAAATAATTTAGACTGTTATGATGAGGAAGCGAAAAGGTATATAGAAAATGGTGATAATCCGTTAGATTTTCCTACATTAAAATTTACTCAAACAGCTCAAGAGTCTAAAGAATTAAATGAAAAAAATGAAAAAATGATTATTATTTCGGCTAGTGGAATGTGTGAAGCAGGTAGAATTAAGCACCATTTAAAACATAACCTTTGGAGACCTGAATCAACAATATTATTTGTCGGATATCAAGCTGAAGGAACATTGGGAAGAAGAATTTTAGATGGAGCACAAAAAGTACGGATTTTTGGAGAAGAAATTTCTGTCAATGCACGAATAGAGTCAATTGACGGTTTTTCAGGACATGCGGATCAAAAAGGATTATTAGATTGGATTAACGCCTTTATCAAAAAACCAAAAAAAATCTTTATTGTACACGGAGAAGAAAATGCACAGAAAGTTTTTGTGCAAAAAATAAAAGAGCAGTTTAATATAAAATGTATTGTACCAGATAAGGGAGAAACCTATTCTATTACACCGACTAGAGCGGTCACAATAACTACAAAGGAACAAGATAAAATATATAGATATTCTCGTCTTCAGTTATTAGAATATACACAATTAATTGAAGAAGAAATAGCTGGTCTTTCCGAAAAGATAAAAGATATTATTAATGAACAAACAGATGATCTAGCAATAGAAAAAATACTATATAAATTAAAAAACTTAGAAAAAGATATTCATTCTTTAACAAAGTAAACAGCAGTGAAAATGTACTATAGCAGCATAATCGTCAATATTGATATATTGGAAGTTTAACAGTACTGATTAAAATACATTTTTATAAATTTTTAGATAATACTTTATTTTTGAATTGAAATGTTGTAATATATCTTATAAGAAGTTTTCAGGAGATAATCTATTATCTCCTGAAAACAACTCAACGAGAAAAAGCGTAAATTGTAGAGCGGTTAGTATGGTAGAGATAACCATTACAAGTTAATCAATGTATTATGGGAGGATGGTAGTATGTTAAAGTTCGTATTTATAGCACTTTATGTGGTGCTTATGTTAGTGATAGGTTTTGTAAGTATGAAAAAAGCATCTACTTTACAAGACTTTTTTTTAGGTGGAAGAAAAATGGGACCATGGGTTTCCGCTTTTGCCTACGGCACAACGTATTTTTCAGCAGTTTTGTTTATTGGATATGCTGGTAAAATAGGATGGGTGTTTGGACTCTCCTCAATATGGATTGGCATAGGTAATGCCATTTTAGGAAGCCTATTGGCGTGGATCGTGTTAGCTAAAAAGACACGAAATATGACACATCGATTAGATGCTTCTACAATGCCTGAATTTTTTGAGAAACGCTATAACAGTCGAGCATTAAAAATTTTTTCCGCTCTTATCATCTTTATTTTTCTCGTTCCCTATTCCGCATCTGTATATGCAGGACTTAGTTATCTATTTAAATCCGTATTTCAAATTGAATATGTTTACTGCATGCTGTTTATGGCTATTTTAACTGCCATTTATCTTGTGCTGGGTGGTTATATGGCTACTGTGATGACCGATTTTATTCAGGGGATCATTATGATCGTAGGTATTCTTTTAATGATTGGATATGTAGTAGTTAACCCATCCGTTGGTGGCTTGACAGAAGGTATTCAACGGTTATCGCAAATCCCAAACGATGGCATTCGATTGGTCAGCTTTTTTGGCGGTTCTAACTGGTTTGGACTGTTATCTCTCATTGTGTTAACAAGCTTTGGAAGCTGGGGATTGCCACAGATGGTTCATAAGTTTTATGCTATAAAAGATGAGAAGTCGATTTTTAAAGCAACAATTGTATCCACTGGATTTGCAATGTTAATTGCTAGTGGTGCTTATTTTGTAGGTGCTTTCGGAAGGCTCTATTTAAACAATACTATACCTATGGTAAATGGCAAACAAAATTTTGATATGATTATGCCTGAAATATTAAAGATTGCACTGCCAGAAGCTGTATTAATTGTCATTTTACTTTTAGTTTTATCTGCTTCAATGTCTACACTTGCTTCTATTGTATTGACATCAAGCTCAGCTATTGCAATTGACTTAGTACAAGGGTATTTATTTCCTAATATGAAAAAGGATAAAGTAATGTTATTAATGAGGATATTATGTCTTGTATTTATTATATTCTCTTTTATTGTTGCATATAAACCTAATGCTATTTTAGCGCTTATGTCTTTTTCATGGGGAACAGTTGCAGGGGCATTCATCGGACCTTTTATATACGGGCTTTATTGGAAAGGCACTACCCAATTAGGTGCATGGGCTGGTATGGTAGGTGGATTCTTAACCTCTATTATTCTTGCAATACAGAGCAATATGAATGCTTCACAGGCACCTATGTTTGGAATGATTGCTATGATTGTTTCCATTATAGCAGTCCCAGTTGTAAGCGTTATAACACCGAAGTTTTCACATACGCATATCTCAGAAGTTTTTAACACTCAAATTCGAAAAAACAGTAGTATAAGTTTAGATATTGAATCATAATATTTGATAAATATTTGAGAATTTGGCGGAGAATTGACAATTGGAAGCTGTCATTTTAATTCTCAATTTTCAATTCTCCATTGCTAATGATTAAGGGGGCTTTATATTCATATGTTTTGGGCAAAAGAACAGGAATGTATCCAGCGGGATGACTTAAAAAATCTTCAACTTTTGAGGCTTAAAGAAACAATAACAAGAGTTTATAATCATGTACCTTTTTATAAAAAGCGGTTGGATTCTGTTGGTCTTTCTCCTGAAAAAATTTCTTCTCTTGAAGATTTAAAAGAAATTCCTTTTACAACAAAAGATGATATACGTGAACACTATCCTTATGGATTGTTTGCGGAACCTATGAAAAAGATAGTAAGGATTCATGCTTCTTCTGGAACTACAGGGAAACCAACAGTGGTAGGCTATACTAAAAACGATCTTAATACATGGTCAGAACTTGTGGCAAGAGTAATTGTAGCAGCAGGCGGAAATGAAAATGATATAGCCCAGGTAGCATTTGGGTATGGGCTATTTACCGGCGCTTTTGGTCTTCATTATGGTCTTGAAAAAATAGGGGCTACTGTTGTACCGACCTCAAGTGGTAATACTGAAAAACAAATCATGTTAATGAAAGATTTTGAAACTACATTATTGGTCAGTACGCCATCATATGCCTTATATATGGCTGAAGTAGCACAAGAGATGGGCATTAAAAAGTGCGATTTAAAATTGCGCCTTGGTCTTTTTGGGGCTGAAGGTTCTACTGAAGAAATGAGAAACGAACTCGAGCAACGCTGGGGAATCATTGCGACGGAGAATTATGGAATGAGCGAATTAATTGGTCCTGGCGTATCTGGAGAATGTATGGTCAAAAATGGTATGCATATTGCTGAAGATCACTTTATTCCTGAGATTATTGACCCTGAAACAGGAAAAGTATTAGATTGGGGTGAAAAAGGTGAATTGGTAATTACTACCATTACTAAAGAAGGATTTCCATTGTTAAGATATCGAACAAAAGATATTACATGGTTAAATAATGACCCCTGTAATTGTGGCAGGACATTGGCCAGAATGGCAAAAGTCCAAGGCAGGTCTGATGACATGTTGATTATTAAAGGCGTAAATGTATTTCCATCTCAAATAGAAAGTGTGCTCATAGGTACGGAACATATTGGTCCCCACTATCAGATGATTGTACGCAAAAAAGGATACGTTGACACTCTTGAAGTATTAGTGGAATTAACTGATGGACGTATGCTTGAAAAATTTAGTGAATTAGAAAATCTTGAACGCACAATTAAGCATAAATTGTATACAGTGTTAGGCTTGGATGCAAAGGTAAAACTTGTTGAACCTAAAACAATCCAGCGATCTACAGGCAAAGCCAGAAGAGTTATAGATTTAAGGAATTAAGAATTTATTATGTAAAATTCTCAGAGTCATAGAAAAATACCATTAATATTAATAAATTAATTTGTATTATAGACGTATACATTGATTAAATGCTATAATAATTGAAAGTATAGAACTAGAATGTTTGAAAAGCAGATAATATTGTAAATAAATTGGAATATGAATAAACAAATCTGCATTCAGCATTCTCAATTCTTAATCTATAAATGGGGGTTTCAGATGAGAAAATTAATGTTAGGTAATGAAGCTATTGCTCGTGGTGCATATGAAGCTGGTGTTACTGTTGTTTCTTCATACCCAGGAACTCCAAGCACAGAAATTACTGAAGCAATTGCTAAATATAGTGAGATATATTCTGAATGGGCACCCAATGAAAAAGTTGCAGTAGAAGTTGCCATTGGTGCTTCCATTGGTGGAGCCCGAGCAATGAGTGCAATGAAGCACGTTGGTCTAAATGTTGCTGCAGACCCATTGTTTACTTGTTCCTATACAGGAGTAAATGGAGGACTGGTATTTGTCGTTGCAGATGATCCAGGTATGCACAGTTCTCAAAATGAACAGGATAGCAGACATTATGCTAAAGCTGCAAAAATATTAATGTTAGAACCATCTGATAGTCAAGAAGCAAAAGATTTTACAATTAAGGCTTATGAATTAAGTGAAAAATTTGATACACCTGTTATCATTAGACTTTCAACGCGTATATCCCATTCTCAGAGTTTGGTAGAAATCAGTGACCGACAGAATGTACCATTAAAAGAATATCAAAAAGATTTTCAAAAGTATGTTATGATGCCTGCAATGGGTAGAAAAAGACATGTTATTGTAGAGGAAAGAATGAAAGCACTACAGCGCTATGCTGAAAACTGTGAACTAAACAAAATTGAATGGGGAGATAGAAAGATAGGTATTATTACCAGCGGCATCGCTTATCAATATGCAAAAGAAGCTTTAGGAGATGTTTCTTATTTAAAACTTGGTATGGTATATCCTCTTCCTGAAAAACTAATTACCGAATTTGTGAGTCAAGTAGACAAAGCTTATATCATTGAAGAATTAGATCCGGTACTTGAAGAGCATTGTAAAAAACTAGGATGTAATGTAATAGGTAAAGACCTCTTGCCTATCACTGGAGAACTAAGTACCGAGATCATTAAAGAAAAGATTTTAGGTATTAAAGCAGAAAATGTATTAAAACCAATTGAAAATATCCCCATCCGACCACCGGTAATGTGCCCCGGTTGTCCTCATAGAGGAGTGTATTACGTTTTAAAGAAATTAAAGATTGTTGTTAGCGGTGATATTGGATGTTATACGCTTGGTGCATTACCTCCATTAGAATCTATGGATACATGTGTTTGTATGGGAGCCAGTGTAAGTGGTGCACTAGGTATGGAAAAAGCCAGAGGAAAAGAATTTGGGAAAAAACTGGTTGCGGTTATTGGTGATTCAACATTTATGCATTCCGGCGTAACCGGTTTAATTGATATTGTATATAATAAAGGTAATTCCACAGTAATTATATTAGATAATTCCATTACCGGAATGACAGGTCATCAAGACAATCCAACCACTGGATTTACCATTAAAGGTGAACCGACTAAACAGGTGGATCTGGTAAAGTTATCTCAAGCAATCGGTGTAGAAAGGGTTCAAATTGTGGATCCATTTGATTTGGAAAAGTTTGAAAAGGTCGTAAAAGAAGAAGTGGAAGCCGAAGAACCTTCTGTGATTATTTCACAACGTCCATGTGCGCTGCTAAAACATGTTAAATTTGACGGTCCACTTACAATTAATCAGGAAAAATGTACAGGTTGTAAAATGTGTATGCGTTTAGGATGTCCTGCCATTTCAAACAAAGAAGGTAAAATTGAAATTGATATGACTCTTTGTAATGGTTGTGGGTTATGTCTTAAAGTTTGTAAATTTTCAGCAATAGAAAAGGCAGGTGATCTTAATGGCTAATACCTCCATTATGATTGTAGGGGTAGGAGGACAAGGTACTTTACTTGCTAGCAGAATTATCGGAAATATGGCAATGACAAAAGGTTACGACGTAAAAATGTCAGAAGTACATGGTATGGCACAGAGAGGTGGAAGTGTTGTTACCTATGTTAAATATGGTGATAAAGTATATTCTCCTATTATTCCGAAAGGAGAAGCAGATATTATATTAGCGTTTGAACAATTAGAAGCATATAGATGGTTACCTTATCTCAAAAAAAACGGCAAGTTGATTATGAATACTCAAAAGATCGATCCTATGCCTGTTATCATAGGACAGCAAAACTATCCGGAAAATATCATTGAAAAAATAAAAAATTTGAATGTTGATGTAATACCTATAGATGCACTTAAATTCGCATTACAAGCCGGAAGTGTCAAAACTGTTAATGTTGTTCTGATTGGCTTGTTAGCAAAGTATACAGATATTTGTAAAGAAGATTGGATGAAAGCTATTGAACAAACAGTTCCTTCAAAATTTTTAGATGTTAATAAAACTGCTTTTGCGCTAGGATATGGTTTATAGGAGGTAGTTAAATGAATTATTGGAATCCTACATGTGAATGTATGTCCCGGGATGAGATGACAAAGTTGCAATTAGAAAGGCTAATAAATACTGTAAAAAGGGTATATCATAACGTACCTTTTTATAGAAACAAGATGCAGCAGGTTGGGTTAGTACCGGAAGATATTAAATCTATGGAAGATTTAAGTAAATTACCTTTTACTACTAAACAGGATTTAAGAGATAACTATCCTTATGGTTTGTTTGCTACCCCTATGAGTGAGATTGTGAGATTACACGCTTCTTCCGGTACTACAGGAAAACCGACAGTTGTTGGATATACACGAAATGATATTACTACTTGGTCTGAGGTAATGGCACGAACACTGGCTGCTGCTGGAGCTGACAAACAATCATTTATTCAGATTGCATACGGATACGGATTATTTACCGGAGGATTAGGAGTTCATTATGGTGCGGAACGTATAGGAGCCTCTGTTATTCCTATATCTGGTGGTAATACCAAAAAACAAGTACAAATTATGAAAGACTTTGGTACAACTGTTTTGGCCTGTACACCTTCATATGCTTTATACCTAGCTGAAACGCTTGAAGAAATGGGCATTAATAAAGATGAGTTAAAACTTAAATCAGGTGTTTTTGGTGCTGAACCATGGACTGAAAATATGAGAAAAGAAATAGAAAATAAACTAGGTATAATGGCCATGGATATTTATGGACTTAGCGAAGTGATTGGTCCTGGGGTCGCTTATGAATGTAAATGTCAAAACGGATTACACATTCCTGAAGACCATTTTATACCTGAAATTATTAATCCGGAAACAGGAGAAATTTTACAGGAAGGTAAAAGTGGCGAATTGGTATTAACGACCATTACAAAAGAAGGATTACCACTTATAAGGTATAGGACTAGAGATGTTTCCAGTCTAAATTATAAAAAATGTGATTGTGGACGCACGTTGGTAAAAATGACTAAACCATGTGGGCGAACAGATGATATGCTTATTATTCGAGGTGTGAATGTATTCCCATCACAGATTGAAAGTGTACTCTTAGAAATAGGAGACACAGCACCACATTATTTGTTAATTGTTGATCGTATAGGTACATTGGATGTTCTCGAAATACAGGTGGAAATGTCTGATAGATTATTCTCTGATGAAGTCAAACGGCTAGAAGATTTAGAAAAGAAAATTAAAAATGCTATAGAAAGTACTTTAGGCCTCAGTGCGAAAATTCGTTTAGTTGAACCTAAAACAATAGAAAGAAGTGAGGGTAAAGCTAAAAGAGTAATCGATAAGAGAAATTTAAAATAGGAGGTAGTACGGTTATGTTAGTTAAGCAAATTTCCGTATTTTTAGAAAATAAATCCGGAAGGTTGGCCGAAGTAACTGGTATTTTAGGAGATAATAATATTGATATTAGTGCCTTATCTATTGCCGATACTACAGATTTCGGCATTCTTAGGTTAATTGTTAATAAACCTGAAGATGCAGAAAGAGTTTTGAAAGATAATGGTTTTACAGTAAGTTGTACAAATGTTATTGCAATTGCAGTTGTTGATAAACCGGGAGGTCTGTCAGCAGCTTTGAAAGCACTTGACAAAGCTGCTATTGGTATAGAATATATGTATGCATTTGTAGGTAAAACAACAAACGAAGCTTTGGTTATTTTACGAGTAGAAGAACCAGATAAAGCAATTACAGAATTAAATAAAAATGATATTAGAGTATTAACAGCTGAAACAGTATATGGGTTATAATATTAATTCAAATAAAAGAGTAGGAATTTCCTACTCTTTTATTCATTATATATACGTTGTTTTACATTTTTTACAACTTCAACAATATTATAGTATGCTTTTAAAGAACCTTTCATTACAATCGGCCTTCCAATAAATACCATGTTAAATCCTCTAGATACCAATCCACCTATTTTCATTAATAGATTAACATCGGTATGAATGTTAATTAATTGTAAATCTTCTTTCATCCCTAATTGTCTATTTAGACTATTTAAAGCCTGTATTACGATGTTTGTACTAAATCTTCTACCCATAGTACAAATTAAGCTTCCATGGTCATCAATTCCTACACTTTTAATTAACCCCCAATCTTTTTTAGTTGAGGTATCAAAATTAGTTTTTTCTATAATCTCTTTTGCTGTAGGAACCCTATCAAGTGGTAATAGACCTAAATGGATATGAGCTGCCAGAACAGACGAATGCGTTCCACCCGAACAATGATATATTATAATCATTATACTTCTCCATTAATGCTCTTTTTATTACGGATATTATTATTCACTATTGTTCATGAAATAATACTGAGTATATAAAAAACATTTTTATGGTAATCATTGTAGTCATTTTGTATTTGTGTTAAAATATACGCATTAATAGAAAGGATGATATATACAAATGCAAAGTAATTTAGCCAGTTTATTAGAACAAAAATTTGCTGTTAGTCAAAAAGTTTATAGATTGTGTAAAGAAATTGAAGCACAAGTTGCTAACAAATTCAGTGAAATAGAATATATAAGTCAATTTAATCAATATAAAGTTCTAAATGCTTTTCAAAACCATCAAATTAGTGATAGTCATTTTGTAGAGACAACCGGATATGGTTATGATGATTTAGGTCGAGACACTTTAGATGCTGTTTATGCAGACACTTTTAAAAGTGAAGATGCGCTTGTCCGCCATCAAATTATTTCAGGAACTCATGCACTTTCACTTTGCTTATTTGGAATATTAAGACCAGGAGATATATTGGTTTCGGTTACAGGAAAACCTTATGATACATTGGAAGAAGTAATAGGTATAAGAGGAAAAAACAATGGTTCTCTAAAAGAATTAGGCGTACGGTATAAACAAATAGATCTTACTCCAGAGGGAAAAATGAACTATGAAGCTATTAATTCTTCAATCATTCGTAATGCAAAAATGGTATTGATCCAAAGATCGAAAGGATATGACTGGAGACCTTCACTTACAGTTAAAGAAATAGGTGAGATCATTAATATGATTAAATCAATTAATCCAAACATTATTTGTATGGTAGACAATTGTTATGGAGAATTTGTGGAAACAATAGAACCTATAGAAGTTGGCGCCGATTTAATAGCTGGATCACTTATTAAAAACCCAGGTGGTGGATTAGCCCCTACAGGTGGATATATTGCAGGTAAAAAAGACTATGTCAAATTAGCATCTTATCGTTTGACCTCACCGGGAATAGGTAAAAAGTGTGGTGCTTCATTAGGTATGAATCGTCAGCTTTTTCAAGGTTTTTTTATGGCTCCCCATGTGGTTGCTGAAAGCTTAAAATCAGCAATTTTTTGTGCAGCACTTTTTGAACAGTTAGGCTTTGAAGTCTGTCCTAGTGCAAATGATATAAGAACAGATATTATTCAAGCAATAAAATTTAAGAAGCCTGATTTAGTAATAAGTTTTTGTCAAGGAATACAAAAAGGTGCTCCTGTTGACTCATTTGTACAGCCACAGCCGTGGGATATGCCTGGATATGATTCACAAGTAATTATGGCAGCCGGTACATTTATTCAGGGAGCTTCAATAGAACTCAGTGCAGATGCACCGATCAAACCACCTTACATAGCCTATATGCAAGGTGGTTTGATATGGAATCATACGCAATTAGGAATTATGATTGCTTTGCAAAATATGATAGACAAAGGATTAATAAATATATAAATACCACATAAAATAGTAGTGAAGTGTATTACTTTACTACTTTTTTATGTGTGCTATAGTTTTCTAAATACACCTATCACTTTTCCAAGGATAGAAACTTCTTTAACAATTATCGGGTCCATAAACTGATTTTCAGGTTGTAATCTAAAATACTCTTTCTCTTTATAAAATCGTTTTACTGTTGCCTCGTCTTCAATCAGTGCTACAACAATATCTCCATTATTGGCAAAGTTTTGTTTTCTAATAATTACCATATCTCCATCTAAGATTCCTGCATCAACCATACTTTCTCCACTTACACGGAGCATAAATACATCACTATTCTGTGCTAATTCAACAGGTAAAGGAAAAGTACCTTCAATATTTTCAACAGCTAAAATAGGTTGTCCTGCAGTAACTTTTCCCAATATAGGAACTTGAATCAACTCTTTAGCTGGAAAAATACCATTTAATGGTATATGCTTAGGATTTTTATTTTGTATAACTCTTAAAGCCCTGGGCTTGGAAGCATCTTTATGTAATAGTCCTTTTTTTTTCATTCTTTCCAGATATCCATGTACAGTAGAAGTAGATTTTAAACCAACGGCATTACAAATCTCTCTTACAGAAGGCGGATATCCCTTTTCTTGAATTTGTTTGTTTATAAAATCTAAAATCATTTGTTGTTTCTCAGTTAGTTTTTTTTGCATAAAATAAACACCTTCCACATATAATTTATTGTTATTATAACACATCTATTTGAATATATCAAACACATGTTCGCAAAAATATACAAAATTTATTGACTTAGAACAAATGTTCTGATATAATCATCACAAAGACAAACATTTGTTCGGTATTTGGTATGTATTATGTATATGGAGGGAAAAGGCATGAGAGGTATAAGAAATATAAAGTTAAAAGTTGTGAATAGAAAACGCTTTATAACCTTTATCAGTTGTACTTTAGTAATTATATCTACATTATTTATTACATTTATTTCCCAAACTTCTGTAAGCGGACAAGCTAAAAATAATTATATTCATGTGAATGTGGTAGCAGGAGATACGTTATGGGATATCGCACAAAAATATAATCACAATCACAAAGATATCAGAAAATTTATTAATGAGATTATGATTGAAAATAATATGGAAACTGCAATGATTAATCAGGGAGAAACCATTAAAGTGCCTATTAAATAGTAATAAATGTTTAAAATCATTCTTGATTTCTAGTAAGTTTATGATATACTATAAATAAAATTTGATGATGTATGAGGGGAAAAATGTTGAATAAACAAAAAGAATGCGTATTAGAAAATAAATTCTGTATAAATTGCAAGTTGTGCCATTTTTGCGATTTGGATAAAAACAAAATTTGTAATAACTGTAGTAAATGTATTGAAGATGATGTTGATTATAAAGCTATTGAGATTGATGATATTTTACAGATAGAAGTACACAAATAGGGTAGAAGGAAGGGAGGACTTAACCTTTTAGTAAGGTTAGTCCTCTTTATTAACATTAGCTAGTGGATTTCGTTCGGTGGCATTACGTAATTGCTGATTATCAACATGTGTATAAATTTCGGTAGTAGATAAATGTTCATGTCCTAAGATTTCCTGTAATGTTCTTATGTCAACTGATCCGTGTTTATACATAAGTGTAGCAGCAGTATGTCTTAATTTATGTGTGGAAAATTTTTCACTATCTAAACCGGCTTTTTTAATATATTTTTTAACGATAAATTGAACTGTTTTGTTACTAATTCTTTGCTTTCTTTCACTTAGAAATAGAGCATTTTTGTCTTTAACACCGTTAACAGGTCGCACTCGTCGATAATTATCAATTGCATTCATGCAGGCTTGATTGAGATATATTGTCCTTTCTTTATTACCTTTACCGATAACCGTTAAAGTATCTCCTTTAATATTGTTTAAATTAATACTGACTAGCTCAGATAATCGAAGACCACAATTCAAAAATAATGTAAGAATCGCATAATCTCTTGCTTGATGTTTTCCTTCAACCGAATGTAATAGTTGTTTGCTTTCATCTAAACTTAAATATTTAGGAATCCCTTTTTTTAATTTTGGAGAATCAAGATCTTTAGCAGGATTTACATCTATTAATTTTGCTTTTGTATTCAGATAATTAAAAAATGATTTAATACTAGCAACTTTTCTGGCACGAGAATTGGCATTGTTGCTTCGTTTACGATTAACATAAGCCATATACTCATATAAATCGCTTAAATCTATTTCTTTAATTAGATCGATCGTTACATCATCAATTGAAATTTCATCAAAAGGAATGTTATTGTCAATACAACCTTTCTGAATTTTTAAAAATCTAAGAAAAGTTCTTAGATCGTAAAAATATTCTTTTATAGTATTTTGTGATTTTCCTTTGATAGTTTCCATATAATTTAAAAAATCACGTACGACCTGCGGTGCATCATTAAAATTTATCATAAACCTTCACTCCCGATTATACAAAATTTTTATTTTGTATAATCTTATTTCTACAAAAGTGCCCCTAATTCCTTCTTTCTTTATAAAAATTTTTATATTTTTATTTGATTAGGTAAAACTAATAGCGGCTGTAAAGCCCTGTGAGCTGGTCATGGCAGCTCAAAAAGAGGATTTTTTCTTCAAATTTCTTGCGCTGAATATATTCGGAAATAATCCTTGCGGCAAGCTGCAGCAAATTGATGTCGGCTTCAGACCATTCCCTGTTTTTAAGGCAGTCGTCAAAACCGATAAAGCCGTATAAATCCCGTTCCACATGGAGGGGCAGCACCAGCAGGGACTTGATCTCCAGAGGTCTTAAGATTTCCTTTGTCTTTTCATCGGAAATGTCTTCAATATACCTGTAGTTTATCACATCCCTGTTTTTAAGCCTGTCCACCCACCAGGTAAATTCAGCCACAGGGATTTCCTGAAGGTTTTCTTTCTGGGGCGTTATACCGGGTGCCGTCCACTCAAAAGTGTTGCTCGCGGTCTCTTTTCCCCAGTCCGCTTCAAAGAGGTAGACCCGGCTAACCCCTATGCCCTCGCCCATAAGCCGCAGGGATTCTTTCAGAAAAACTTCAAGGCTTCTTATCTGTAAAGCCAGCTGGGAAACACTGCTGATTATTTTTCGTATTTCAGCCTCTTTTTGAGTTCTTCTTCGGCCTTCTTTTGCAAGGTAATATCCTTGCTGGAGCCAACCAGGTATTTTACCTTCCCCTTTTCAAGCACCGGCGTCAGGGTGGTCAGCCAGGTTCTTTTTCCGGCGGGAGGATCAGGGTCTCTTCATAGGTCATGGGCTTTTTACTATCCGCACACCTTTGATAATTGGTGTTGACGGCTTCACTAATTTCTTTCCCGTCCAGTTCAACGGGGGTTTTGTCTTTTATATTCTCCAGGCTGAACCCTGTCAATTTCTGGTGAGCGGCATTGTTCCTCATGTACCGGAATTCTCCATCTTCCACCCTGACCAGGAACATGGCATCCTGGGTACCGTTGAACACCATTTCCAGTTCTGTGGACAGTTCCTCAATTTTTTCTTTCTGGTCCTCAAGTTTTTTTATCTGCCGGATTTCTTCGGTGATTTTCTGAAACAAGGTGACAAAATACCCTTTTTGGGGAGAAAAGGCGGTTATTTTGTACCAGCACCCTAAAGATTCCGCTTTACATGGAATAAATTTCATAAAAACAAAATACAGTGTGCTAAAGCCAAACAAGCACACCTAAATTATACCATAATTTTCATGCAATTTGGGTTATTATAATATCTCCCTAACCACAACCCCTATTTTTAAAATAAACTCCACCTCAACCAAAGACACAACTCTTATCTGCTCTACTAATACCCCAAACAATTCTTCATCAAATTTTTTTATCATTTCATGTCCATTTAGTATTTTCTCTATCTCTCTGACCCTTTCATAATTATTCTTACACTCCATTTCAGTTTTTGTATATGCCAACCGCTGGCTTCTCAAGTTTTCCATCTCCAAAGCTAGTCTATTGTATTCTTCTTCATAAATTTCACTGACAATCAGTAACGTTGCATTAAAAAAATAGAAAAAATTTGCAGTATTAATTCAAATCCTTACTGCCCTAATCATGTACGTTATTTTGCTCATATTGCAGGATGAACTGAGTTTTCAAGGTACACTCCTTGAGTTAAC
>JASGMB010000144.1 GCA_030156665.1 Clostridiales bacterium | reverse complement strand
GCTTTATAAGACTGAGAATGGAGACATGTTTTTATATTATACAGGCGGAAAATATACAGAATATGAGGGCCATGAAGATATTATTCCGTTAGAGCCATGCGATGTATGTAACTGGTTAGAGAGAATTGCGCGTACCGAAGCGATTGAAAGATATTTTGTAGATGTGTTGGGAGAAGAACTTGCAGGTGCAATTTATATTTCTGCGCAGCGTTTAGATTAATAAGAAAATATACTTAATCATTAGTGGAAGGAAAGGTTACATGGAAAATAAAATAGGAATCTTAAAAAAATAGAAGGCAGCATTCGGCAAAATGCTCCTTCTGTAAACAAAATATGTACTTTATAAAACTACCTATAACAGATTATACAATAAAAAATAGGAAAAGTAAAAGGCATTATATACCAGTAAGGTGAATGGTACTTTAAAGGAAACAGGGAGGTATCAGGCTTTAAAAGCCTGATACTGCCCCAAGACTTTCACGACTAATTTATAAAAAAGCAATGTATAGGGAACTCTTAATAAATTTCAACTATTAAAACCTTCTTTAGAAAATGTCCATTTAAATAAATATTAAACAATGTTGAAGAGAGGAGAATGATTATGATTAATACAAAAAAGAATGTGATGTCTAAAGACTATGGTTGTTTACTTATAGCAATATTAAGTAACAAATCGCTATATCCATTAATAGATGAAGAATATGAAAATAATAAAAGAGAATATGATGAACTGATTCTCAATAGCGATTTCTTTAACAATAATAGGCATAAAATTATATCAGAAGATATGAAAGAGTATAGTATTAAATTAACAGGCATTTTTCTATCTAAAAATGGAAACAACTTCATGCGAAAAATTCTCAAGTCAGGATGGCCCAGATTATATGATTATGTTGAAAACACCGATTGTGTAGTTTATGAAGAAATAAAGCAAATAAAAGATTATGGTTTAGATAATTTGTCTGAAGGTTATACAATCTATATTATAAAACAAATGCTAGATATGTTTAATAAGGACATGACTCATAAGAGAGATGAAAGCAAACGTGAAATAGATGCATACAATAATAGACTATCATTAGCATGGAATATTATGATAAAAGAAAAATTCTTTCAATCACTTGATAAGGAGTTTCAATTAGTCTCAGGCGAAGTCAACAGAGACAATACATTGCAAAAAAAAATTAATTTAGATAAAAATAGTAATTTTTGCAAAGGGCTTTTGTATTTAATGAGTTATTATTCTATAGATTTATGGGATTTTGGACAGAGTTACAAGATTGAGGAAAAAGATAGGGAACTTTTGGCAAGTTATCTTGATGCTTCTGTTTTATCAATAGATGACATTTTGAATAATGTTCATGAGAAAGAAAATATGTTCGACTATATTATATTTAGTAGAATGTTTCAGATTTTAATTAATAAATATAGTGCATTGGACGATACCTATGTGCGCTTATATAAAAGCAGCATAGAAAAGGGCATTGAACTTGAAAAACTTACAACGCAAATATATTGTCTAAAAGAGCAGGTTGAAAAATTAGAAAGAGAAAATAACCAATTAAGAGAAAAACTTAAAATTATAAGTTTGGATACAGTAAGAGAAAAAGAAAAAGAAATCATCGATATTAAGAAACAATACAATGAGATTATTAAAGAAAAAGACCAATTGTTAGAGGAAAATAAAGAAGAAATTCAATTACTGAAAATGACTATAGAAAATTTAATTGATGAAAGCCGATACGTTAATGAAGAGCAGATAACTAATGACGCATTAACTGGAACTAGAGGAGTAATTATTGGCGGAACTCCACAATGGCAGCAGCATATGCGTAAAATTGTGCCTCACTTTAAATTCATAGAAGTAGAACAGTTAAACTATGATACAAAAATATTAGAAAATGCCGATAAAATATACTTTAACACTGCATACAACTCACATGCAATGTTTTATAAGACAATGAATGCAGTTCGCAAAAAACAGATAGAAATTGTTTTTATTAATAGCAATTCAGTTACAGCAGGATTTAAAATGTTTGGGCAAAAGAGCGGCCAGTATACAGATAAGCATCTTGCAAGTTAAGCAAGCAAAAAGTAATAAGTTTACTTTCATAAGAGAAATGCTTCATAGCATTTCTTTTATGAAAGGCTAATAAATGGATTAGATATTAGGTTAAGAACAGGAGGAAATCAAATGAAGAAACAAATTCAAATTCATATTCCATATTTAATAAAAGAAATTTTCGAAAAGGTAGTTTGTATGGATAGTTTTGGTAATTATTTCTACGAAACGACATTAATATTTTACTGGAATGAGTTAGATTGCTTTGCAAAAAAGTTAGATTTCACCACTGCAGAAGAAACTGATTCAATTAATGGTGAAATAATTGGACAAGTCTCTATTTCAACAGATGGAGATAGTGCATGGGACCATATTACTGCAAAAGAGTGGTTAAGAAAGGATATAGAGGACGAACTTTATGAAATGTTAATAAATGAAGGATATGAGCCTATTTTTATAAATCATATTCAAGTATTTGGTTATAATTTTGATGAATGTAAGTGTACGTATTCTGCAGTCATTTCTGATGAAAATGAAGTAAATGAATTTTTATATGATTATGAAGAAAGTTATAAATACCTTGCTAATCTTGATAATGTCTATATTCTGACAGAAAAAGAGGCAAAAAGATATAAGGGGTCTATAATACAAGGTTAAAGTTTTAAGCAATAGACTACCAGAGCAAAGAAAAGGAATAAAAGTTAAACCAAGTAAGCCAGCATCATTGTTTGGTATGATAGTAGGTATTGTTTTTGTATTTATTGGGTTATTTGTAGTAATTCCCGGTGCAGGTCTGTTCGGTATATTCTGGACACTGATTGCAGTTGGTATAACAGGGCTCCAAGCCTATAACTTTTTTGATGACAAAGATGTTGCGTCATGGGAGATAAACATAGACACTGGCGCCAATGCATAGACGAATAATCAGTCAATATCTGTAAGTAGTGATTTTGGAAACAGCAGATGATGGAGTCTGGCCAAGATTTGTTATATTGAAGAAAGAATCTGAAAAAAGCGGCTGGAGGATTGACGGTGTTGGTACGGGGCCGTGATTAATATACAAAAAAAGCAGTTATAGAAAACCTATATACTAAAGCACATGCCTCATAGCATGTGCTTTAGTACCGACAAAATATTGTAGTCTTATTGAGCGTTATAAGCATTTGTCATAAAATAGAATTAACAAAGTTATAAAGGTGGGAAGCCTTATGGATAAAGAATCTAAAGATGCAAAGAAAATCACCAATGCTCAAAATATTATAGAGGCACATAGAAAAGCAGTAAAATTGGTATCTGTTAATTTGAGAGGGCAACAAATACAGATTCCTATATTTTATAGCATGAGTGCTGCTAAAAGTTATGAAGAAACTTTAGAATCAACAAATAACTCTAGAACAGCCTTCTGTGCTATGGTATTTACAATGATTGAGAATAATAAAAGTTTTGTTGATGAAGCAGATATTTATAAAAAAATAACTATGGAAGATATTATGGCAATCGGTGACGATGATTTACAAAAAGTAGGTAGACAAATACTTAAGCAGTCCTCATATTTAAAAAAGCATTATGTTTCTCACGAAGGTAAAAGTTTTTTTGAAAATTTCAATGAGGCGTTTATTAAGGAAAAGAAAGAAATAGGAGCAAAAATTGCAGAATCTTTAAAACCAGTTAGAGATTCGCTCAAGAATATCTCTCAACTTGCTATAAGCCCAGGTATAAAATCACTTTTGTCAAATATAGAGGTAATGAAAAACCTAAATAATGCTTTTACAACTGCACAAAGAAATACGCCATTAATAGATGCAAAATATGATAGAGAATTATTTGATTTTGATTCATTTGAATTCGAAAACCCGACATTTAGAACTAATGAACTGTTAGAAGACATGGCTGAAAGATTAGTGAAATTGCGAATACCCTTTTAGAAGAACAGAGAGCAAGGGTAATGAGAGATGAAGAAGAGAGAATTTATAGGGTTGAACAGGACAAGCAGAATAAGAGAAATTATAGGATTAATATTGCAGTCCTACTGATTTCAACTGCTGCTCTTTTAGTGTCTGTCTTATCTTTTATTGGATATGATAGGGTATATAGATGGATAATAACATTTATTGAAAAATAAGTACAAAACTATTATTCAGTGCATGCCTTGTGAGCATGTATTTTGTTTTTATTAAAGTATCAAAATCGAGAAATACATAGGAGTGATAAAGTTGATTAACTTTCAAGATAAAGTTAACTTTATATGGAGTATAGCAGAACTTTTAAGGGGACCGTATAAAAAAGAGCAGTATGGGGATGTAATACTGCCAATGGCCGTGCTAAGACGTTTTGATTGTGTTCTTGCAGCAACTAAGAAGGAAGTATTGGAAAAGTATGAAACCTTAAAGAAATCAGGACTCCAAAACATAGACCCTGTTTTAAATAGGATATCAAAGCAAGGATTCAATAATACAAGCAAGTATGATTTTGAAAAATTATTAGCCGACCCAGATAACATCGCGAATAACTTAAGGAATTATATTAACGGCTTTTCTAAGAATGCCAGAGAAATTATCGAACACTTTGACTTTGATAAGCAGATAACAAAACTTAATGATAACAACTTGTTATATTTAATTGTATCAGAGTTTAACAAAATCGACTTGCACCCAGATAAAGTTAGCAATACCGAGATGGGCTACATCTTCGAGGAACTTATCAGGAGATTTTCTGAGCATGCAGAGGCAGGTGACCACTATACTCCTCGTGAGGTTATAAGATTAATGGTAAATATCCTTCTTAATGAGGATAATGAAGAACTAACCCAGCCAGGGCTTGTTGTGACTGTTTATGACTGCTGTGCCGGGACGGGAGGAATGCTTTCAGTTGCAGAGCAGTACCTGAAAGAATTAAACCCTGGGATACAGGTTGAATTATTTGGGCAGGAGATAAATCCCCAATCTTTTAGCATCTGCAAATCCGACATGCTCATAAAAGGACAAAACGCAGATAACATCATTTTAGGCGACAGTTTTACAGAAGATGGACACAGGGGAAGAACCTTTAGGTACATGCTTACCAATCCGCCTTTCGGTGTGGAATGGAAGAAAGCGGAGAAATTTATTCGTGAAGAATATGAAAAAGAAGGGTATAACGGCAGATTCGGTGCTGGGCTTCCCAGAATATCTGATGGTTCCCTTTTATTCCTGCAGCACTTGATATCCAAAATGAAACAGGACGAAAAAGGCAGCCG
>JASGMB010000143.1 GCA_030156665.1 Clostridiales bacterium | reverse complement strand
ACTTTCTTCAATACTCTGAAGTCTGGAATTTAACCTAGCTGCACTAATTCGTGGATCTATTTCTATAAGCGAGTCAATGAATTCTGCCAGCTTTCTATTTGTTTGTGCTCTGCATTCTAAGTCTAATTCCGTTATCGAGTTTTCGATTCTCCAAAGCACCTTCCTATATAGTTTTAGCAATAGCATTGTATTATGATAAATGTTTTCGTCAAATTTCTTTTCAAGGTTATACACCTCATTTGCCTCACACAAAATTTCATTCAATTTGGGCATATTCACCATTACCCCCTTCTCTTTTTCAATTTTAAACCACAATTTATTCACAAAATTTGGTAGACATAGTTTATTGTAGAACTAGGCAAAGGCTTAATTTAATTCTATGCGAACATATGTTCGATGTCAATGATAAAAAATTAGCTATCATTTTAACTGATAGCCTTTTCAAGAAATAAATGAATTATCACGACCTGATTCTGCAACTTTTAGAGTATCATCATATGTCTGTTCATAACTATATCTCTCTTCTGCAACTTCACTTTGTAACGTATTGTATCCACCATAATTGCCAATCCCCAATCTCTCATTCAAAATATTTCTCAAAGAATTTTTTATTTGTATTTCTTCCTCGAATAGATTAATTGCTTCCGTATAAAACTTAAACTGAAGACGCTGATCATACGTAAATTTATAACTATTACCTCTTTCTCCGTGAGCGAGCAATATTCCATCAATATCATTTTTCTTGCCATATTGATGATATAAACTGATAACATAAGTTATTATTTGATAATAAGCATTATTCGAAAGTTTATTCTTATTCGCTATGTCAATATATTTAGTATCTATTACAAGAACCGGACTCTTTGTCTCTTTCTTATAAATGACAATATCCGGCTTCATTTTTAGATAGCCATTATCTATTTCTTCATCAAACTCATTATACTTGAACTTTCTTATATAGTTTAATTCTACTTGCTCTTCAATATAATAGTCAGTATACTCGCTTTCAATTAATTCTTTCAAAATAAGGAAAATATATCGCTCAAATACAATGTCAGTTTTAATTAGAAAATTACAGAATAAACTCTTTCCCGCATTAATCGAGGAATAAAAATTTGAATTTAAAAACATATCACACAAATTCAGTAAATTTTCATAATGTACATTTATTCTGTTCAAGTTGTTTTGTCCATTTTTCACACTAAGTATGGCATTATAATCATACTCTTTTAACAAGTAATCTAACTCTTTTTTATAAAATAGTAATTTTTCGTTTTGTTTCCCTCTTAATTTAGTATTCTTTATCAACTTATCCAAAGTACTGAAAAGGATAAAATTCTCATAAGTCCCATAATCCAATTGATTATAGGATGAATAAAATTTTTTAGGCACTAAGTTCTTACGAATATGCTTATTTATCAAGAGTTTCCCTCTTAAAAAATAAGAATTTTCAACCCTACGATTATATGTTTTTGTGTAGCCTATATTCCGCACCTTTTCCAACTCATTTATAAAAACATCAATCAACTGATTTACCAGGCTATTTCCACGCTCTATATTAATCATCTCTTTTGGATCAAAATAAATATATTGACTCTTATTCTTGAAAATATGGTCTGATAAAGATATTTTTTCTATCATTTTAAAAATTTTAAATACTTTATCCACTTTTGGATAAATCCTAAAAACCATATTTCCTGCTTTTATAACACCAACTACATTATTGGTCGATATTATTACTTCATTTTTTTGTTTAGTTAATTTAGTAGCCTTACTAAACTTTTTTTCAATATACCTTGCCAAGCTAGAATCAGTGTTAAGTATGATACTCTCGTTTTCATTAATGTACTTTTCTACTATTTGATTCATATTGTTCTCACCAAAAAGTCTATAAAATTATTAAGCTCATCAATATTGTCTTTTCTGAATCCATAGTTAATATCAATAAAGTCCCCTTCATACGATAAAAGTTCTTTTAACTGCTCAAATTGTCCATAAAAATACTCTTCAATAATTGGTAAAATGTCATATATCCATGCATCGATTATTTGTTCATCCTTGATTACTTCATCAATCATTAACACAGAATGACCAATTAACTTATCTACTCCAATGAAAGGAACATTAACGATTAATGAATTAATCCTGCTAATTGCTTTTGCTGACTTAAACAATAAATTATCGTCATCATTTTCTAACTTAGGTTGAGTATAATATAGTTGACTTATCAGTTCCAAATTGGGATTACAAGGTACAAAGTGAAATCGTCTTCTTAACGCCATATCAAGAGCAGAAATACTCCTATCACTTGTATTCATTGTACATAAGAAATAAATATTTTTAGGGATTCCAAATTCATCTTGCGTAAAAGGTAAACGAACTGTTACTTCTCCTTTCGCTCCTAATCTTTTGTCATTTTCTATTAATGTTATAATTTCCCCGAAAATTTTAGCGATATCTCCTCTATTTATTTCATCTATAATGAACACATAGGGATCAGCTAAAGACCAATTGATCAATGAATTATACTTAATATAGGCTTCATAACATGATCTCCAATCCTTAATACTTTCTATCAATTCGCTTTTACTAATCTCATCTATGCATGTCTCTTTAGCATCATCCAAACTATTAATAATTACATTTTTAAGTGCTTCATAAGCAAAATTTTTCAATACACCCGATTTATAATAATATTTAAGTGTCTCATCGTCATTGCAATTTACTGTTATTCCTTCAATAAAATCCTCATACTCAAATGAAGCATGGAAAGTTACAGTTTCAATACGCTTATACTTGTTCTTATATTTAAAGAATAGTTTACTAATTATGTCCCTTCTATTTTTATATTCTTCCTTTAATATATACAATTTTGAATCATCAATCAGTCCACCACTATTTTCAATAGAAGTACCTTCTCCATCATACTCTTTTAGTATTTTCAAATCACTTATTAATCGAAGGGCATTATTATTTAAATAATATTTTTTTAGCCTTGGATCAGCATCTTCAGATTCATCCACAAGTTTTAAATCAATTAAGTACACAATCGCCGGCTTTGCATTGCGGCGATATTTAAAAACATATCCATTTTCAATTCCTAACCACAAAACACTTAGTATGGTATTTTTCCATAAGCTCATATTATCTCTTGTAGTATTTATCAATATATTTTTCAAAAATTCAATAGCAAATTCAGGTAAATCTCGATCTGGAAATTCATCATGATTGCTCATATAATTTTGATATTTTTCTTTTAAAGCCTGACCATTTTTGTTTAGAGTAAGTTGATCTCTGTGCTTATCCTGCCAATCTTCTTTCACTAAGTCAAAATTAGTAAGTACTCTTTCATGTTGTACATATGATGATGGCCCTTTCCAACCTGTAATATGTATTATTTGATTTTTAGTCATACTATTAACATTTTCATCCACAAATAACTTCATAAGCTTATTTAATGAACTGAGATTTCTATATGTTTTTTTCCCAGGTTTATAATCCCCATTATTCAGAAACGAGGGATTATTAGCATAAAAAGTAGCAAATCTATTCTTTATCATCGAAATATCAATTTCATTAGCTTCATCACTACTTTGATCTTCTAACTCGCTAATTTCCATCTCTAATTCAGGGCAAATTAATCTCAATGACTCTTCTTTTAATCTATATGTTTTACCAGTTCCCGGTGGTCCATAATACATAAAAAAAAAGTATGAATTTTATCATACTTTTTTATCTATCCTTAAGTATTTGTTTGGCTATTTCATATGCTAATAAAGGTGGAACCGCATTTCCAACTTGCTTATATTGACTTGTCTTACTCCCCAAAAAAATGAAATTATCTGGAAATGATTGTAATCTGGCACATTCTCTCACCGACGGAACTCGATTTTCTTTGTAATGAAAATAATTCCTATGACCTGTATCTATAGTATGAGATGGCAGTTTACTGTTCATTCTCTGAAATGACTTATTATATTTTCTTATTTCCCAATATTCTCTGGGTAAATCTGTAATTCTACCCCCATCTTTGATTTTAGATATTACGTCAATTGTCTTTTGTGTATGATTAGTATAATTATGATTATAAATCTTATTAGAGTAACGTCTCATTCTTTTTTGATATTCACTTATTGGCTCTTTCACATAATCATATTCATTATGATATTCTTGCAGATTATCTAGCTCGGGTAAATCTGAAATGGCCTCAAATGACGACACTCTTTTTGACATAGGCTTTGGAAATTCAAATTTCCCTTCTCGAACTCCAACAAAAAAAACCCTCTTCCTATGTTGTGGCACACCGTAATCTGCTGCATCTAGGATTTGTGGTGAATAGACTTGATATCCTAATTCACTGAATCTACGAATAATATCATTCTTAAACATGCCATTATTAAGAGTTAATAGCCCTTTTACATTTTCCAAAACAAAAAATCGTGGTCTTACTTCTTCTACTACTCTACAAAACTCTTTATATAAATGATTTCTTGGATCATTTATATCTCTTGTTCCCACAGTACTAAATCCTTGACATGGTGGGCCACCAATTATACCATCTATTTCATATTTGCTTTTTAATGTAAGTATTTCTTCAGCACTAAATTCCTCTATATTTTTCTTAATGGCTATCTCTCTTCCTCTATTATAGTTATAGGTATTAATAGCGTCTTCAAAAATGTCTATCGCAAGAACTGTTTCAAATCCTGCCATTTCAAATCCAAGACTAAAACCCCCTACACCACTAAATAAGTCTATTATTTTAGGCTTATTAATCATTTTATTACCTCCATTAACGCTTTTGCTATTGCTTTTGATAATAAAGGTGGAACCGCATTTCCAACTTGCCTATACTGACTTGATCTCGATCCCATAAAAATAAACTCGTCAGGAAAAGACTGTAACCTTGCAGCCTCCCTTACAGTTGGAATTCTATTGTATAAAGGATGAAAGTAATTGCTATGTGCGTTTCCCGTATCAATAGTTACGGAAAAATCATTTTCATTAAGTCTCTTATAAGCTGATGAATGTCTGTTGTTTCTATTATTTTTAAATAACTCTTGGGGAACATCTCGCCAATTGCCTCCTTGAGGTACATACGATATCCTTTTTTGCACAATTTCTGCAGGATATTTTACCAGATGATTGTGAATCATATTATCACTAGCTCTCAAATATTTCTGATATTCGGTATTGGGTTCAAAATCTAGCTGATGAATATCAACTCCTAATTTATTTTCTAAACAGTATAATTCGCCAATAGCTTCTTTTACAAAAATTTTGTTCTTACTTTTGATAATTGATTCAAACTCAAACGTTGTATCCAGAGTGGCTACGAAAAAATTCCTCAATCTACGTTGGGGAACTCCATAATCAGACGCATCTAATATAGCATGTGTTACATTATATCCAAGTTCTTGAAATATTTCATAAATTCTATCTTTTGCATATCCATTATTTCTCGTAATAATACCTCTAACATTTTCAATAACAATAGCTCTAGGTTTTGCAATTTTAACAAATTTAATGAATTCAAAGAATAACTTATTCCTTGGATCATCCTCTTCATGTTGATACCTATTTGCAGTTGAAAACCCCTGACACGGAGGTCCGCCAATTACGATATCGACATCATTGATATTTTCAAAAATGAAAGGTATATCTTTATCTTCCACTGTTGATAAATCACAACATACTCCTTTTGCATTTTTAAAATTATGGTTGAATGTATCAATCGCATTTTCATTGATATCAATACCGCCAACTATATTGTAACCTGCAAGTTTGAATCCATAACTTAGACCACCACAACCGCAGAACAAATCTAGAACATTTAGTGCCATAATGAACTCCTCTTTCTTTTCTATAATTCAAATTCTTCATTGTCAAAATCAATATTTTTCTTCTCTACTCCGATGTATCTCATTTCTAAGTGTATGCGTTCCTATTTTCTGTGTTATTCCTACTTCTCTTGCCGCATTATTAATAATTCTATATGCATGTGATCTTCCAATCGGTTCACTTCCAACATTTTTCTCAAATAAATACCTATTTCCCAAGTTTTCAGAGGGTATCAACGAAATATATTCAGTAATAGCTTCCGATACCGATCTATTGATTCTATAAACTTTATTTTTTACAGTAATTTTATCTTTAATAGCTGAACAATCTAATACATCTGAAAATTTTAGACTTAAAAGATCGCATATCTTTATACCCGTATTGATTCCAATCAGAAAAAGCACATAATCTCTATAACATTTTTCCTTTAGCAAATTTTTCATTGCTTCAATTTGCTTTTTTTCCCTAATAGGCTCAACAGTATTCGTAAAACCACCCCCATATACAGCATAACGGATATATTATACATTATGCTGTTTCTATTTTACAATAATTATTTTCTATTTACAATACTTTATTTCAATAACCCTATATACCTTAGAGTGTATAGTTCTATGGAGGCACCAAATTGTCACCCTCCCCATGACAAATGAATTTTTCACTAAACATATTCTGTTCAAAGTGAGGTCTGAATTGAAATGAATTGTCATTTACGCATAGCGCTTTATCCTCAAAAGTTCGTTCCCCTTCTAAAATTTCATTATCTACAGAAGTGTTACTTTCATTACTTTGTTCAACTGAATCTAAGTAATCACTAAAGCTGATATTTTCTATGTCAAGTTGTCCAACATCTTCTGTTGATTCAACATTGTTTTCAGGTACATTATTGAAAGGCTGCTCTTCATCATGTTCGTTTATACAAATGGTATAAAGATTACTCGACTGGCCACCATTTTCTCTGTACCTTGATTCTTTTTTAATCATTCCAACTTCTAATAAATCATTTAAAGCTCTTTGCACCGTTCTTTTAGACATATTGCAATCAGAAGCGATTGTTTTAATTGCTGGGAAACATGTCAGTTCTTGAT
>JASGMB010000026.1 GCA_030156665.1 Clostridiales bacterium | reverse complement strand
CAAAAATATGTTATTGCAGATAAAAAAAAGGCGAGAAGCTTTTGAATCGATTTGCGGTAAATTAGATATTTTGAGTCCTTTGGCGATATTGTCAAGAGGCTATGCCATTACAGAGGGAGAAGACAATAGAATAATACGTTCTATAACGGATATAAAATCTGGAGAAAGAATAAAAGTCAGATTAGCTGATGGCAATATATATTGTAAGACAGAAAAAATAGAATCAATAAGAAACAGTAGAGATTAAAAAGTTTAATTTTGCTTTCATTTGTCAGTGTTTAGCAAAATGGTTTTGTTAGTAGTATAAGACTTGGGGGGAATATTAATTAATGCATTATGAGGAATTATTAAAAGAATTAGAAGAGATTGTAAGGCAACTGGAAGAGGATGAATTAACACTTGAACAATCTTTGGAATTGTTTCAAAAAGGTGTAATGTTATCTAAAAAATGCTCTAAAATGTTAGATGATGCAGAACAGAAAGTAAGTATCATTTTAAAAGGTAGCGACGGAAAAATATTGGAGCAGCCATTTCATATCAATCAGGAGGAAACAAATAATGGAGTTTAAACAGGCTTTGAACGAAAAAATTAATTTTATTAATATGCATTTAAATAGGTATGTACCGGAAAAAGAAAATTATCAAAGTAATATTTATCGTGCAATGCGTTACAGTTTATTTGCAGGAGGCAAAAGATTGCGGCCGGTAATAACCATTGCATGCTGTGAAATTGTTGGAGGTAATGTTAACTTTGCTATACCTTTAGCATGCGCCATTGAAATGATTCATACATACTCTCTGATCCATGATGATCTTCCTGCGATGGATAATGATGATTTTAGAAGAGGGCAGCTAACCAACCATAAAAAATTTGGTGAGGCCATAGCTATACTTGCAGGAGACGCATTATTAAATAAAGCGTTTGAAGTAGCTGTGGATGAAAGTATTAAAAATGGCGTAAACTTAGAAAGAGCGATGAAAGCAATATCCGTTATAGCGAATGCAAGTGGTAGTGAAGGAATGATTGGTGGACAAGTTGTTGATTTAGAAGCTGAAAACAAAGAAATTGATGAACAGCATTTAAAATATATGCATTTACATAAAACTGGAGCGCTGATTATAGCTTCAGCAGAAGCTGGTGCAATCATTGGGGGAGCAACAGAAGACGAATTGCAAGCCTTGGCTGAATACAGCAAAAATATTGGGTTAGCATTTCAGATTCAAGATGATATACTAGATATAGAAGGTGACCAAGAAATATTAGGGAAACCTATAGGAAGTGATATAAATAATAAGAAGTCTACTTTTGTATCGCTAATGGGAATGGATAAATCGAAAGCAATGGTAAGGGATTTAACCGATAAGGCGCTTGATAAATTAAAAATTTTTCCAAATAGAGAGTGGTTTTTGGCAGAACTTGCAAATTACCTGGTAAATAGAAGAAGATAACAAAACACAGGAGGAACTGCCGTGAAAGGTATAGAAATTTTAATTTTTAATAATGCTGTTATCACTACATCCATACTGGCATGGTTTATCGCTCAATTATTAAAAGTGATATTTGTATTGATTGGACAGAAAAAAATAGATTTTTCTCGATTTATAGGTGCCGGTGGAATGCCAAGTTCACATGCAGCTTTTGTAGTTTCACTGGCTACATCTGTCGGTAAAAAGGTTGGACTGGATTCGGTGGAATTTGCAATTACTTTTGCTATGGCAATGATCGTAATGTATGATGCTTCAGGGGTAAGAAGAGCAGCAGGACAGCAGGCACGTATTTTAAATAAGCTTATTCAACAGTGGGGAAAGCATAATCCTCATTTTGTAGAAGATAAACTAAAAGAATTACTTGGTCATACACCTTTTGAAGTGCTAGTGGGAGCTTTATTAGGAATTACAATTGCTTTAGCGAGATAAGTAATGAAATTCTATTTTAGCGCATTTATACGGTCAAATAGTGTTATTTACTGCACTTTACAATATTTTTTATTTATGTTATGATATGTGTCTTGATAGAGTGCTGGTGGTGCAGTATTCTAGTCAGATCTACTAGTTCCTAGGACGGACCTAAAAAACCGTTGAAGGGCACATCGATGAAGTTCCTTGTGCTAGCTTTCGACGCCCAGTCGGGGGTTAGTGCTGGGAGTTAAGGTTGGAGGGCGATCCGCAATGGCATGCGGGCGTGGACCCTCCTTCCGTGGAGACCTATGTTTGTGGTTTGCTTCAGAGTATTATTCATATACCGAACAAAGTACGACTTAGGATTAAACCTGTTATGCGGTACGCTTTTGTGCTGTGAACAGTGTAGCCTGCCTTGAGTGAATATGGTGGATAATGGATCACACATGTTTGTATTGGCCGATACCGACATGTTATTGCTGTTTGAAACCATATTTGCAAAAGAGGCTAAGAACTAGTGTGACTGTTGAGGAAAACTCCTAGACTGTTCGTAAGAGATGTATAGAGGATTGCAATGTGGACTGAGTGGTAATCTAGTTCTACCTGTGGTGACAAGGTAGAGAAGGATTTAAAAGGAAACTGCTGATTTGGCGACAATTCAGTATCCTTCTGGGAAAACCTACTGGACCTAAGCCGCAAAATTTACTCTATACATTACCACCGGCACATTGAATAAAAACCAATAAAAATATATTAGGATGTGTTTATTAGGAGAGAGTCTTTATTGCATGAACAATAATAAAAAAGATACTCAGAGAGTAAAACCTAAACGACGAACAAAAATAAAAATTAAAAACACCAATACAGCAAATAAAAAAATTAGCTATACATGGGCTATTATTATTGTAATCTGGACTTTTATTTTATCTATGACTTTAAGTTTTATTTCAACTAGTCTAATGAATAATGTTAGTCTTAGTGTAGCTTTTATTATATTAATATTTATAATATTATTAGGAATAATTTTTGACATAATAGGGATTGCTGTAACTGCTGCAACAGAGACACCATTTCATGCTATGGCATCCAAAAGAATTGCAGGTGCAAAACAGGCCGTAAAACTTATTCGAAATGCGGAAAAAGTTTCAAACTTTTGCAATGATGTCATAGGAGATATTGCTGGTATTATAAGTGGTGCAACTGGAACTATCATTGTCACACAACTAACAAAAATGTACAATGTTTTTGATACCGTTTTAATGGGATTAGTATTAACTGCTCTTATAGCATCTTTGACAGTTGGAGGAAAAGCAATTGGTAAAGCAATTGCCATTTCAAAGAGTAATTATATCGTTTATGTAGTTGGGATAATAATTTATTATTTAGATTTAAAAATAATTGTTCGAAAGCTAAAAAAGTAGTGAATTTTCATATATAATATTAACTGAGCTGTTATAATGAACCAACTTTAAAACTAAATATTATGATTTGAAGTTGGTTCATTTCATCGATAACTACATTAATTTATTTTAAATTTAGATATTGGTTATCGATATAATACGAAGAATTATATATTTTTTCTTATGATGTCATTTTAGAAGAGAGTTGAGTTAAATGAAAAAAATTTTAGACACAATCAATGGACCAAAAGATTTAAAAAAACTTAGTCATGAACATTTACTTTTGCTAGCAGATGAAATAAGAAACTTTCTAATTGATACAGTCTCCAAAACAGGTGGTCACCTTGCTTCTAATTTAGGAGTTGTTGAATTAACCATTGCACTTCATAAAGTATTTTCTACCCCTAAAGATAAAATTGTATGGGATGTCGGACATCAAACATATGTTCATAAAATGATAACCGGGAGAAAAGATAAATTTTCAACATTAAGAAAATTAGGTGGTTTAAGCGGTTTTCCAAAAGTAAATGAAAGTGAACATGATATTTTTAATACGGGACATAGCAGTACCTCAATTTCTGCTGCACTAGGTATAGCAAAGGCAAGGGATCTGAAAAAAGAGAAATTTTCTGTGGTATCGGTTATCGGGGATGGCGCACTCACAGGTGGAATGGCCTTTGAAGCATTAAATGATGCCGGAAGAAGTCCGAATAATTTGATTGTTATCCTTAATGATAATGAAATGTCCATTACCAAAAATGTAGGTGGACTATCTACATACCTGAATAGAATTAGAACGGAGCCTGTTTATTTTAAAGTAAAAGAGGATATTGATTTTATTTTAAAAAGAATTCCTGCAATTGGTAAAAGTATGGCCAAAACCGTACACCGTGCTAAAGGAAGTATTAAGTACATGATAATGCCTGGTGCATTGTTTGAAGAATTAGGTTTTACATATATTGGCCCTATTGATGGACATAATATTAGTGATTTGATTAGAGTACTTAACCGTGCAAAAAATATGAAAGGTCCGGTATTAATACATATATATACTACAAAAGGAAAAGGTTATTCTTTCGCTGAAGATGAGCCGGATGTTTTTCATGGAATATCTTGTTTTGATATAGAGACCGGTAAAATCATTAGTGATAAAGCGAAACGCAGTTATTCTGCTGTATTTGGTGAAACAATGCTGGATATTGCAAATAAGGATAGTAGTGTTGTTGCAATTACTGCTGCAATGACTGCAGGCACAGGATTGACAGCCTTTTCAAAGAAATTTCCCGATAGATTTTTTGATGTAGGGATAGCAGAACAGCACGCGGTAACATTTGCCGCTGGGTTAGCAACTTCAAATTTAAAGCCTGTTATAGCCATTTACTCCTCATTTTTACAAAGGGCTTACGATCAAATATTACATGATATTGCTTTACAAAATCTTCATGTGATTTTTGCGATAGATAGAGCAGGAATTGTTGGACAGGATGGTGAAACGCATCAAGGAATCTATGATTTGTCATTTTTAAGCCATATGCCTAATATGGTGATTATGGCTCCGTCCTGTTACAAAGAACTACAGCTAATGTTAAACTATGCTGTATTTTTTCATAAAGGTCCAATTGCGATTAGGTATCCTAGAGGTGGAGAAGAATATTCTGTGCCATTGTGGGATGAACAAATTATTCCAGGAAAAGGAGAAGTTTTATCAGCAGGGAACGATATCTCCATTTTTGCAATTGGCAAAATGGTGGGAGTGGCTTTAGATGCTGCAAATAAATTGGACAAGCTAGGTATAAAAGCAGAAGTAATAAATATAAGAAGTGTTAAGCCGTTAGATACGCATTTAATTTTAAACTCTGCAATGAAAACGAGGAAAGTGATAACATTAGAGGATAACGTAATTGCAGGAGGAATGGGAAGTTTAATTTTAAAGGAACTAAATGAAAAGAATTGTAATGATATTCAAATAAAGATAAAAGGATTCCCTGATACCTTGATACCCCATGGGTCTATGAATGAATTGTATAAAATTTATGGATTGGATTCGGATAGTATCGTTAAAGAAGTTGTTAAATTTGTAGAAGACTTATAAAATAAAAAAGGTTTCTAAAAGAAGTATTTTAGCCTTTTTTGAAACGCATTTAACGGAAAGTGTAAAGCTAAAGAAAAAATATACTTTCCTATGCGTTATAAAAAAGTCTTTTTAAAAAAGATTCTCAAGGTTGACTTTTTTGAAACACATGACGGAAATTATAAATAAATTTATCCACAGAATACAAAAGTTTATAAATTCCTATGTGTTATAAAAAATTTTTTTGTACCAAAATTCTTTTTTTAGCATCATACAAAGGAGTTGTAAATTTTGAGCGATAGACAAAGGATAGATGTATTGCTGACAGAGAGAGGATTTGTAGAAAGCCGCGAAAAGGCTAAAAGTCTTTTAATGTCAGGACAAGTGTATATTGATGACCAGAAAGTTGATAAAGCAGGTACAAAAGTGGATATAAATTCAAAAATAGAAATACGAGGTTCCACGCTTTCTTATGTAAGTCGTGGAGGTTTAAAACTTGAAAAAGCACTAAAACAGTTTAATATTAATATACATAATAAAGTTGCAATAGATATTGGTGCGTCTACCGGCGGATTTACCGATTGTATGTTGCAAAATGGTGCTAAAAAAGTATATGCAATTGATGTAGGATATGGACAGCTTGCGTGGCGGCTTAGACAAGATAGTCGTGTTATTAATATGGAGCGAACAAACATTCGATATGTTGATTTGTCCCAAATAGGTGAAGAGGTCGATTTCATTTCCATTGATGTTGCTTTTATCTCATTAAAACTTGTACTTCCTGTGGCCAAAAATTTATTAAAAACTGATGGTGAAATAGTTTGTTTAATCAAACCGCAATTTGAAGCCGGAAGGGAGAAAGTAGGAAAAAAAGGTGTTGTGAGAGATAAACAAGTTCATTTTGAAGTAATTAAAATGATAGTTAGTTTTACTCGATCTATTGGTTTATCAGTGTTTGGATTGAATTTTTCACCAATTAAAGGGCCAGAAGGAAATATAGAGTATCTTTTATATCTAAAAAAGGTTCAGCACATCCAAGAAGATGAATACAGTGATTCATTTATTTATGATATTGTTGAGCAGTCTCATCAAAATTTAGAATAGTTTTTAATTGGCAAAACAGAAAATATATTAAAGTAAAATTGGACGTGGAAATATGAAAAAAATTTTGATAATTCCAAATATAGATAAGGACAAAGAATTACAAAATACAAAGAAAGTAATTGATTTGGTAAAAAAATTTAATAAAGAAGTGTTAATTAGTGAACAAGTTGCGAAGATGATAAAAACTGATAATGATGGACGCAAATTATCTGAACTATATTCTGAAGCTGATTTGGTTATCGTTTTAGGAGGAGATGGAACACTACTGAATGTAGCGCGTCATACAGCACCCTATAATATCCCTTTACTAGGCATTAATCTTGGTCACTTAGGTTTTCTAGTAGAGCTAGAAAAAAATAATTTGGGAAAATTTTTTGACAAGCTTTTTGCCGGTGATTATACAATCGATTATCGAATGATGATTGAGGGAACACTTCTCCGAGGCAGCATGACATTAGACACTTTTATAGCATTAAATGATATTGGTATTACAAGAGGAGCATTTTCGCGAATAATTGACTTAAAAATATTTGTAAATGAACAGTTTGTTGATTTCTATCCGGCGGATGGCATAGTAATATCTACTCCTACCGGTTCTACTGCATACTCTCTTTCGGCAGGCGGTCCTATTGTTGATCCTAATATGGGTTTAATTATGATAACCCCAATCTGTCCTCATACGTTACACTCACGATCAATTATTGTTCCTGATAATAAAGTTATTAGTGTACATCTGATTGATGCTCACTATCATGATGCAATGATTACTGTAGACGGACAAAAAGGTTATAAATTGCAGCCAAAGGATATAATTACGATAAAAAGGGCATCGTATGTTATACCTTTAATAAGAATAAACAATAGAAGTTTTTATGATGTATTAAGAAAAAAACTGACAGAAAGGGGAATTAAAAGCCGATAATATGAAATATGATAGACATTCAAAAATATTAGAAATTATTGAAACCAATATTATTGAAACCCAAGAAGAATTGGCTGAGAAACTAAAAGAAAATGGTATTGATGTCACGCAAGCAACTGTTTCAAGGGATATTAAAGAGCTTCGCCTTATAAAAGTTTTGGCTGAAAATGGTAAATATAAATATGCTGCGATTAATACGCCCGATGCTAATATTAGCGGAAAATTACGTACGATATTTGCAGAGTCGGTAATAAATATTGATTATGCCCTCAATATTATTGTTATAAAAACATTATCAGGAATGGCACAAGCTGCTGCTGCAGCTATTGATGCAATGAATTGGTCTGAAATAGTGGGATCAATTGCTGGAGATGATACAATTATGGTAGTTACCAGAAGTGAAAAAAATGCTTACGTACTGGCAGAAAAATTTAAAAAAATGATAAAATGATGTAATTTAGTATCACTTTTTAAAGGATGCGAAGAAGCAATCTTGAACAATTTGTAAGGGGGGCCTATGATGCTTTCTCAGCTGCATATTGAAAACGTTGCAATTATTAACACAATCGATGTGGAATTTGAAAAAGGGCTAAATATTCTTACTGGCGAAACTGGAGCGGGTAAATCTATCATTATTGACTCAATCAATATGATTTTAGGTGAAAGAACTTCACGAGAGTTAATTCGTTCGGGAGCGAAAAAAGCTATAGTTGAAGCACTATTTCATGTTTCTTCAGAAGATACTGTGAATCTTTTAGAACAATCGGGAATAGAACTGGAAGAAGATAATACATTATTAATTTCAAGAGAAATCATATACAGCGGCAAAAATGCATGTAGGATAAATGGACGTATTGTTACATCATCTATGTTAAAAGAAATAGGTAGATTACTAGTTAATATTCATGGGCAACATGATAATCAAGCACTCTTGCAATGGGAAAAACATATAGAATTTTTAGATAGGTATGCAGGTAGTAAACTAATAGAAATAAAAAGTCAATACCAGAAAGTGTATGAACAAGTAAATCGGATACGGGCAGAGATACGAAGAATAAGCGGAGATGAAAGAGAAAGAGAAAGAAAGTTAGATTTACTTAAATTTCAATTAGAAGAAATCGAAAAGGCAAATTTGCAAAAAGGAGAAGAAGAAGAATTAACAAGTAAGAAGTTATTTTTAAGCAATACTGAAAAACTTATCACTGCGATATCCAATGTGTACTCTATTCTTTATTCTGGAAATAGAACAAGTGCTTCAGTGCATGATAATATTGCAGATGCTTTAAAAAATCTTGGTGAAGTAGAACAATTTGATCCTCAGCTTAAACAATATTACAAGACATTAGAGACAATAACCTATGAATTGGATGAATTGGTGCATGACATTCGAGAGTATCGCGATAATCTAGAGTATGATCCCGGCTTACTTGAGACGCTGGAACAGCGATTAGATCTAATTTTTAAATTAAAGAGAAAGTATGGCTCATCAATAGAGGAAATTTTAGAATATAAGAATAAAATTCGCAAAGAATTTCAAGACCTTTTAAATAGTGAAGAAAAACTTAAAGCATTGAATTTAGAATTAGATAAAAATATGCGAGAATTGGAAGAACTGGCTGATAAGCTGTTTCAATTAAGGGTTGAAGCTGCACAAATGCTAGAAAAAGCTATCGTTAATGAGTTGCGCGATTTAGATATGAATAAAGTAAAATTTAAGGTGCAAGTTAAAAAAATATATAATAAATTAGGGGATTATGAATTTTCTATGAATGGTTATGATAGAGTAGAATTTTTAATTTCTACAAACCCCGGAGAACCTGTAAAACCATTGGTTAAAATTGCTTCTGGTGGAGAGATGTCCAGAATTATGCTTGCAATCAAAACGATTCTTGCTGATATAGATGATGTAAATACATTGGTTTTTGATGAAATAGATATAGGAGTAAGTGGACGTGCCGCACAAAAAATTGCTGAAAAGCTGTCCAGAATTGCTCAAAAAAAACAAGTGCTATGCATCACTCATCTGCCTCAGATTGCTAGTATGGCAGACCATCACTATCTTATTGAAAAAAATATGGCTAATGATCAATATTCTACTACAGTTCAAAAATTAACATCTCATAATAGAAAAGAGGAACTAGCTAGAATCATAGGCGGAGCGGTCATTACTGATCTAACACTAAAGCATGCAGAAGAAATGATTGATATTGCTAATAAAATTAAACAAAATGCAGATAATTAATATATAGGCTTTGAAGTATATTTTAAACGAATAATTGTAATAAAATAGAAATATAGTTATTTTATTAATATTTACATAAAAACTTCACACATAAGATTTAAAATATTGAGAAACACTAAGTATGAAAACTACTTATAATAATAATTATTATTACTGCCTGAAAAATGAGATGAAAAGTAGTATTAATTAAATTGATATGGAGGTGAAGTTATAAATGTGGTGTAAAAATTGCAAAAACTTCAAGCCGCGGGTAAACTTGGAAGCAAGTAAAGAATTATCTTTTGATAAAAAAAGTATTTCCGGTGAATGTAAAATCACTAAATCTAGTTGTAGCAGTGATAATAAATGTGACTGCAATAGTTTTTGTAGCATAGAATAAAAAAGCTTTTAAAAGAAGTGTTTTTAATAAAACCTTTTTGAAATGTATTTAACAAAAAGTGTAAAATAAAAAATATACTTTCCCATACGTTATAAAAAATTTCAAATAACAAATAGAAGGAGACTACAGTCTCCTTTTATTTGTTATAAAAAAATATGATGCTAAGTATTTACTATAAAATTTGTAAAAATTTACATACTTAAAGTTTGTAGTATTTATCAAAAATAGTAGTGAAATAATTCATTTTTTTGCTATAATTTAAAATAAGATATCTAAAAGGGGTGAATCATTTGACACAAATTGGAGTGGTTATTTCGATTAAAAATGATACAGCTATGGTTCAAATAAAACGTACCAGCGCTTGTGGAGGAAAGTGTGAGACTTGTGGAGGATGTGAGGTATCTTCACAAAAAGTAGAAGCATATAATACTGTAGGTGCAAAAGTAGGACAGGTTGTTCGTCTAGATATGAAAGATACGCAAGTGTTGTTTGCAGCTTTTATGGTATATATTGTGCCATTAATCATGTTATTTATAGGATATGCGATAGGTTATTCATTATTTATAAATGAAATAGTGGGGGTTATAAGTGGGCTGTTATTACTTGTTGCTTCTTTTTTAGTGATAAAAAGAATTGATAAAAAGTTAGGGAAATCTTCAAAATATAGGCTGCAAATAACGCAAGTATTATCATAGATAAATTTTATTTAAACTGCGTTGGTTTTAAAATATCAACTATGTTTGCAAGGGGCTAATTTTTATTTATTGGATAAACTACAGAAATTCATGATATAATTGTGTTCATTATATTTTTTATTATGAAGTGAAGCGTAATATCAAGACAATCTACCTTAGTCTTTTGTGCCGAAAGGCACATCAATTCGCCAAAGGCGATTGTCTTATTTTCAACAAGCTTTTTATGCATTTATAAATATTATTGTACTATATGAGGTATTTTGATTTGTTAAATTATATTTTAATAATGAATATAACCTATAGGGGGAGGATACTGAATGTGATAAAATCAATGCAAGAGATTATAGATTATACTAAGAATATGGGGAAGAAAAAGGTAGCTGTAGCAGTTGCGCAAGATGAAGATGTGCTTCAATCCATTCATGAAGCTTATAATTTAGGCTTAATAGATGTAAGTTTAATTGGAGATAAAGAAAAAATTTTTCAAATTGCTGATAAGTTAAATTTTGATGTTTCAAAATATGATATAGTAAAAGAAATAGATCCCATAAAGGCTGCAAGGATTGCAGTAGATATGGTAAGCAGCAGACGTGCTGATGTACTCATGAAAGGTATGATTAAAACTGCGGATTTATTAAAAGTTGTCCTGGATAAAGATATTGGGCTTCGCACTGGTAGAGTACTAAGCCATGTAGGAGTTGTTGAAGTAGAACACTATCACAAACTTTTATTTATAACCGACGGAGGAATGAATATTAATCCTGATCTAAAACAAAAAGCAGATATTATTCAAAATGCTGTAGATATAGCGAATAGTCTCGGTATTGAAAAGCCTAAAGTAGCGGTTCTTGCATCGGTAGAAGTAGTTAATGCTGCTATGCAATGCACACTAGATGCTGCTGCATTATCTAAAATGGCTGATAGAGGACAAATAAAAAATTGTATTATAGATGGACCGCTTGCAATGGATAATGCAATCAATCTGGCTGCAGCTGAACATAAAGGTATAAAAAGCGAGGTTGCCGGTGATGCTGATATTTTACTTGTGCCGGATATTGAATCAGGAAATATATTACTCAAATCACTTGTGTTTTTAGGGAAGGGTAAACCCTGTGGAGTGATAGCAGGTTCAAAAGCGCCTATTGTTGTTACTTCAAGAGCAGATGATTATATGGCAAAACTTTATTCCATTGCATTAGCGTCTATTGCGTGTAATAATCAATCAAAAGGAGTGAATGTATGAAAGAAAACTATAAAATCCTTGCGATCAATCCCGGTTCCACTTCTACAAAAGTAGCATACTTTGAAAATCTTGATTGTATTTCCTCTAAAACGTTATGCCATAGTGCTGAAGAACTGGAAAAATATCGCTCAATTATGGATCAGTATACTTTTCGAAAACAGGCGATATTGGAATATCTAAGAGAACAAAATATAAACTATAAATATTTGGATGCTGTTGTAGGTCGCGGAGGATTGCTTAAGCCTCTGAAAGGTGGCACTTACCATATAAATCAAAACATGTTGGATGACTTAAAAAGCGCTAAATACGGACAGCATGCCAGTAATTTAGGAGCTATTCTTGCTTATGAAGTGGCTATATTAACAAATATACCAGCCTTTATTGTGAATCCTGTAGTGGTAGATGAATTTCATCCACTTGCAAGATTTTCAGGAATCCCGGATATTACCAGAAAAAGTGCTTTTCATGCTTTGAATCAAAAGGCTATTGCAATGAAAGTTACAAGAGAGCTTGGCAAAAGCTACAATGAGGTTAATCTAATTATAGCTCACATAGGAGGTGGTATTTCGGTTGCAGCTCATTACAAGGGAAATGTAATAGATGTGAACAATGGATTGGAAGAAGGGCCTTTTTCGCCTGAACGAAGTGGTAATCTGCCCGTTCTACAGTTAGTAGACATGTGTTTTTCAGGTCAATATACGAAAGAAGAGATAAAAAAGAAACTGGTAGGAAAGGGAGGGCTAGTAGCGTATCTTGGAACATCGGATGGAAAGAAAATAGATGAGAGAATTGATATGGGAGATGAACAAGCAAAATTAGTGTTAGAAGCAATGGCCTATCAAATTGCAAAAGAAATTGCATCTTGTAGTGCCGTTTTATATGGTAAAGTTGACAGTATCGTCATTACGGGTGGAATGGCACGTAGTCCCTGGATTATAAAATGGATTACCGAAAGAGTTAAATTTATTGCTCCTGTCAAGGTTTTTCCTGGAGAAGATGAAATGGCTGCAATGGCGGAAGGTGCTTACAGAGTTTTAATAGGAAAGGAAAATCCACTCAATTATGAATAATACAAGGTTAAACATTTTTGTCGGACATTTCGGAAGCGGTAAAACAGAAATTGCAATTAATTTTGCAATTCATTTGAAAAAGTATTATAATAAAGTATCAATAGTTGATCTGGATATCGTTAATCCTTATTTTAGAACAAAGGATGTTACCGGAATTTTAGAGCATAAGGGTATCAAAGTAATTGCTCCTATGTTTGCAAATACCAATGTAGATATTCCTGCTTTACCTGCAGAAATCATCTCATTATTTCAAGATAAGGAATACAGAGTAGTTTTTGATGTAGGAGGAGATGATATCGGTGCAACGGCATTAGGGAGATATTATAAATATTTTGCTAACGAAAAGTATCAAATGTTTTTTGTAGCCAATATGAAGAGAGCATTAACCAATAATGCTGGTAATACAATTGAACTGTTAAGAGAGATAGAAAAAAAATCACGCTTAAAAGTTTCTGATTTGATAAACAATACAAATCTATCTTATAGTTCTACAATTGAAGATTTATTAAAAGGTCAAAAAGTTATAGAAAAAATTTCCAGGGAAATAAAAGTACCTATTCGTTATATTACCGGCAAACATGAGATACTTTCTCAATTGCCGCATGATTTAAAGGAAAAAGCTTTTCCGCTTAGGTTGTACTTGAAAATGCCTTGGGAGTAAAATTGAATGCACAAAGCAAAATTGAGAATGTAGAATACAAATTAGAAAGTTTTCAATATTAATTCTGCATTTTGCATTCTCAATTCTCAATTTAAAATAGGGGGTTTTTAAATGGCAAAGGTTATCTTTAACGAGGACAGATGTAAAGGATGCGAATTATGCACTACAGTATGTCCCAAAAAAATTGTAGTAATGGCTACAGATAGAATTAATATAAAAGGCTTTCATCCTGCTCAGGTAATTGAACAGGATAAATGTATTGGATGTGCCTTTTGTGCTACAATATGTCCTGATGTTGTAATAGAAGTAGAAAAATAAGGGGGTAATGTGATGTCAGATAAAGTACTGATGAAAGGTAATGAGGCTATTGCAGAAGCAGCTATTCAAGCAGGTTGTAGATATTTTTTCGGGTATCCGATTACTCCTCAGAATGAGATACCGGAATATATGTCTAAAAGAATGCCTAAAGTAGGGGGGGTTTATTTACAAGCAGAAAGCGAAGTTGCAGCCATAAATATGGTATACGGGGCAGCGGGAGCAGGAGCACGGGTTATGACTTCTTCTTCAAGTCCCGGAATAAGTTTAAAACAGGAAGGTATCTCGTATATTGTTGGTAGTGACCTTCCTTGTGTTATTGTTAACATTGTCAGAGGAGGTCCAGGTCTGGGAGGCATTCAACCAGCACAGTCTGATTATTTTCAAGCAGTTAAAGGTGGCGCACATGGAGATTATCATCTAGTTGTACTGGCACCTAGTTCTGTTCAAGAGGCTGTTGACTTAATGACAGATGCTTTCGATATTGCAGATATGTATAGAGTTCCTGTAATGTTATTGGGAGATGGTATGCTTGGACAAATGATGGAACCAGTTGAATTTAAAGAGCAAAAAGGACGAGATTTACCATCCAAAGAAGCGTGGGCTACCACTGGAACAAAAGGCAAAAGAAGAAAAAATGTTGTAAATTCTTTATATATAGATCCTAAAGAACTGGAAGATTTAAATATCAAAAGATTCGAGAGATATAAGCAGATTGAAGCAAATGAATTGAGATATGAAATGATTAATTGTGACGATGCCGATATTGTACTTGTGGCCTATGGAACTACTGCCAGAGTAGCCAATTCAGCTATGAGAAGTGCAAGATCGGAAGGACTCAAAGTAGGACTTATTCGTCCTATTACACTTTGGCCGTTCCCTGTAGAAGCTTTTCAAAAAGCTGTACAAACAACCAAAGCTTTTTTAGCGGTGGAAATGAGCATGGGACAAATGGTAGAAGATGTAAGAATGGCTATAAATGGAGCTAAACCTGTGCATTTTTATGGAAGAACAGGTGGAATGGTTCCTACACCATCTGCAATTATTGAAGAATTGAAAAAGATATTGGGAGGTGAAAGATAATGAAAAAAGTATTTCAAAGACCGGAGGTTCTATCCGATGTTGTAATGCACTACTGCCCTGGATGTACGCATGGTATCATTCATAGATTAGTAGCAGAGGCAATTGACGAACTGAATATTCAAGATAGATTGGTAGGAGTAGCTTCCGTAGGTTGTTCCGTATTTAGTTATAATTATTTTGAATGTGATATGCAGCAGGCTGCACACGGAAGAGCACCGGCAGTAGCTACCGGCATAAAAAGAGTACACCCTAACAATATCGTATTTACTTATCAAGGAGATGGAGACCTTGCAGCCATTGGTACAGCTGAAATGGTACATGCGGCTGCAAGAGGTGAAAATATAACCATTATATTTGTGAATAATGCGATTTATGGAATGACTGGAGGACAAATGGCACCTACTACCCTGTTAGGACAAGTCACACAAACCTCTCCATATGGTCGAAATGCTGAGACACAAGGATATCCTATTAAAGTATGTGAAATGCTTGCAACCATTGAAGGCACTGCATATGTAGAAAGAGTGTCAGTGGATAATGTGAAAAATATTATGGCTACTAAAAAAGCGATTAAAAAAGCTTTTCAAACACAGATAGATGGAAAAGGATTTTCATTGGTAGAAGTTTTATCAACTTGTCCCACAAACTGGGGATTATCTCCGGTAGAGTCATTAGGATGGTTGAGAGAAAATATGATGCCATATTATCCTCTTGGAATTTATAAAGAAAAATAAAAGGGGGCATGAAAATGAGTAGTACTCAAGAAATTATTATGGCTGGCTTCGGTGGCCAAGGTGTTATGTTTGCAGGAAAACTTATTGCATATACAGGTATGTTATCAGGAAAAGAAGTTTCATGGCTTCCATCTTATGGACCGGAAATGAGGGGAGGCACCGCTAATTGTCATGCTATCGTATCTGATGAGCCGATAGGCTCACCGATTATAATAAATCCTACTATTCTCATTGCGATGAATAGGCCTTCTTTGGATAAATTTGAAGATACAGTTGTTTCAGGAGGCATCATTGTAGTTGATAGTTCATTAATTGACAGACAAACCACACGAAAAGACATAAAAAGTATAGAAATTCCGGCAACACAAATGGCTGCAGATATGGGAGCGGGAAAGCTAGCCAATATGATTTTGCTTGGTAAATTAATAAAAGAAACAGGATTTTTATCTATGGATATAATAAAAGAAGCTCTAAAAAAAGTTGTACCTTCAAAAAAACAACACCTTTTGGATATTAATATGAAAGCATTGGAACTAGGATATAATTATTAAAAAATAGCAGGGAGTGGGGAGTTATGAGTGGGGAGCAAAACCATACTTAACTCTCCACTTTTTTACTGAAACTGCAAAATGAATTTTTAGTTATTAATATGCTAAAAATGTACATAACATTGATAGTTTGTTACAGAAGGAGGGAAGTTGACATAATGTTAACACAGCAAGATTTAACTATAATATTAAAAAAAATTGATAAAAAAGGTTATGGTGCTTATAAAGATTTGAGAGGACAATATAAGTTTGATCATTATACATTATTTATAGACCACATTCAAAGTGATCCTTTTGCACCCCCGTCAAGAATCCGGGTCCGTGTAGATATGAGTACAGCCGCAATTCCTAAAAATTTATTCAAGACTAGAATTCGCAAAATTGCATTAGAAGACTTTTTTACCAGGAAAATTTCACTAGCTATACGAAAAATTGCATCCGGACCAACGGGGACTGGAAAAAGCGGTATAGTTAGTATAATGCACTTTGGCCAAGAAATATTAGAAAGAACTGCAGTTGTGATTAATGAAAATTTTATAGAAGCTAGGTTAAGTATTGGTTTGCCTGCACGTGGTCGAACCATTTTAGCAAATCAAGCAGAAAAAATATTTAACGAACAATTACCTCATATCGTACATAGTTCTATGTTTTTTAAAAACGTGGACGGAATAAAAGCACAAAGACACGTTGAACTTATGGAGGATCAAGAGTATTTACGAAAGCAATTGAAAGAAAGAGGATTAGTTGCTTTTGTAGCCAATGGAGCTATTTTGCCGAGGGAAAGCGGTATAAGCGACAAACCTTTAAAAAGTGATAGCATTGTTCCTTTTCAGTCACCACGGGAGTTGGAAGTAGAATTTCATTTACCCAACTATGGACGTATTAAAGGTATGGGTATTAAGCAAGGGATTACACTCATAGTAGGTGGTGGTTACCATGGAAAATCAACATTGTTAAAATCCATTGAGTTTGGCGTATATAATCATATAGAAGGTGACGGCAGAGAATATGTGATTTCTATTGGTAATGCAATGAAAATCAGAGCAGAAGACGGACGCTTTATTCAAAATGTGGATATTAGTTCATTTATTAATAATCTGCCAGGCAAACAAAATACAAAACACTTTTCTACTGAGAATGCAAGCGGTAGTACCTCTCAAGCAGCAAACATTATTGAAGCGATAGAAGCAGGCGCAGAATTACTGCTTTTGGATGAAGATACTTCAGCAACGAATTTTATGATTAGGGATGCACGCATGCAAAGGTTGGTTCATAATGACAAAGAACCGATTACACCATTTATTGATAGAGTGAGGCAAATATATAATGAGCTGGGTATATCTACTGTTCTTGTAGTAGGTGGTTCCGGGGATTATTTTGATGTAGCTGATACGGTGATTTTAATGGATGAATATATACCTAATGAAGCTACGAAACAAGCTAAATACATTGCTGAGGAACTATCAACAAAAAGAGTTATAGAGGACAACGGAGAGTTAAAATTGTCAATTCAAAGAATACCCCTTCCTGTAAGCTTTGAAACAAGAAGTAGAAAAGAAAAAATAAAAGCTAAAGGTACTTTTTCAATTTTATATGGTTCCTTTGAGATTGATTTACAATCAGTTGAACAATTGGTGGATAGTAATCAAACAACAGCAATTGGTTTAATCATAAAATATATTAGAGAAAGATATGCCGACGGTAAACATACGTTACATGAAATTTTAACGAAAGTTTTTGATGATATTCATTGGCACGGAATTGATTGTATATCTCCTTTTAAAGGTCAGCATCCCGGAGATTATGCTATGCCGAGAATTCAAGAAGTTTTTGCAGCGATTAATAGACTTCGTAATTTAAAAATCAGCCATAGACATTCAGCAGGAAATTTGTAAAATAAGGATAAAATAGTTTTGTAAGATGCTTGTTCTTACCATTCTGTTAAATAGTTGAATATCCTCTAAATCTCCTGTAAATAATAATTTCCAGGAGGTGTTTTTTCATGATTGTAGCAGTACAAAGAGGGTTGGAAAATATTAAGGACAAACTACGGGAAAAAGGTTATGATGTAGTAACTTTTGGAGAATATAATTATCCTATAGATGCAGTAATTTATACAGGAAATAGACTTGAAGCTTCGTTTATAAAAAATAATAACATACCTAATTTGATGTCTCAGTCATTAGGGATGGAGCATGTAGATAGAAGTTATGGTGTTTTACTAATTAACGCAACGCATAAAACGATAGAAGAAATTGATACTATGTTAAAAAGGAAAACATATAGTCCGCTTTTTTAATCAATAAAAAAATTTTTTGCTATGTTGAGCATGAAATTTAAAATATTAAATGGGTATCATTGTAAATAGTTTTAATATATTCTAAACTGAGTGGTAACCAAAATAAATTTTTTAATAAAATTTTATCTTTTAATATTGACAAAATCAGTCGGAAATGCTAAGCTTTAATTGAAAACCAAGTGATCAGGTAGGAATTAGTGGGGTGATCGTTATGAGGTTATCAACAAAAGGAAGATATGGAGTTAAAGCAATGTTAGATTTAGCTATCCATACTTCAGAAGGACATATTGCATTAAAAAACATAGCAGAACGTCAGGAAATATCCGAACACTATCTTGAACAATTAATTGCTACATTACGAAAAGCAGGATTGGTAAAGAGTATTAGAGGTGCACAGGGTGGTTATACTTTAGCTCAAGATCCATCTCAAACTACTGTTGGTGAAATATTAAGAGCTTTAGAAGGGTCATTAGCTCCTGTAGATTGTGTTGTTGAAGATGAACCGTTTGAATGTACAAACGCAACACAGTGCGTAACAAAAAAGATATGGGAAAAAGTTAGAGATAGCATAAATGATGTTGTCGATTCAATCACTCTTCAAGACCTTATCGATGATTATAAAAAAATGAATAACAACGACGGATATATGTATTATATTTAAATAAATAATATAGATGCAGTATATTCCGCTTAAAAAGGTTTTGACTGGGTATATAATAGTTAGATTAGATACTAATTCATTATATAAAAGTATAATACCCTTACAACTGAGTTGCTGTAAGGGTAACCTAAATTTAGAGGAATTATATTTTTTACTAACTAAAAGTATACTAGCTAGTATTCTACTTCTAAAGGAGTTCGATAATATGAATAAAACTATATATTTAGATCATGCTGCTACCACATATGTAAAAGATAAAGTGTTAAAAGATATGTTGCCTTATTTTACAGAGAAGTTTGGAAATGCATCAAGTATTTATACTATTGGTAGAGAAAGTAAAAAAGCAATTGAAGATGCTCGTGAAAAAGTAGCTAAAGCATTAAAATGCCAAACGAAAGAAGTTTTTTTTACAGCTTCGGGTACAGAAGCTGATAACTGGGCAATAAAAGGTGTTGCTTTTGCAAATAGAGAAAAAGGAAATCATATTATTACTACCGCTATTGAGCATCATGCTGTTCTTCATACGTGTCAATATTTGGAAAAGGAAGGCTTTGAAGTAACTTATCTTCCTGTTGATGAATATGGAATGGTGTCATTAGAACAATTAAAAGATGCCATTACCGATAAAACGATACTTATTACTATCATGTTTGCAAATAATGAAATTGGCACAATACAGCCTATAGAAGAAATAGGTAAAATTGCAAAACAACATGGTATATATTTTCACACTGATGCAGTACAAGCAATAGGCAATATCCCAATAGATGTAAATCAATATAATATAGATTTGCTTTCTTTATCTGCACACAAATTTTATGGACCTAAAGGAGTTGGAGCACTATACGTTCGAAAGGGCGTGAAGTTACATACTTTTGTTCAGGGTGGTGCACAAGAAAGAGGAAGAAGAGCTGGAACGGAAAATATTGCAGGCATCGTTGGATTGGGTAGTGCAATAGAGTTGGCTATGCAGGAACTGGAAGATTATAATCATAAGTTAAGGGTTTTAAGGGACAGGTTAATCAAAGAA
>JASGMB010000142.1 GCA_030156665.1 Clostridiales bacterium | reverse complement strand
ACTGCTTTTCTCTCTTGCTACTCTTGGCACATAAATCACCTCGGAATAATTTTATAATAGCTCTAGATGATTTGTCAACAAGAACCGTCCCTATGTGTTTGATGATTTGTCAACAAGAACCGTCCCTATGTGTTAGTCCCTATGTGTTATACACATTACACATGCATTTTTTATGGCAACATAGATTAATATTCTATTCTACTATTTTGACTTCCATATAGAAGTTATACTATATTACAAATGCTATTGTAATCTTCTAAGTCTTTACAACCACCGAACCCTATAATCTCAAATCCCTTGCCATTGTACTCGGATTACAGGATACATATATCACTTTCTTTACTTGCATTTTTACAACGGTATCCAATAAGGTTTCATCGCAGCCTTTGCGAGGGGGGTCTACTACCACCACATCAGCCTTGTAACCTTGTTGATATAACTTTGGAATTACTTCTTCTGCCGCTCCTACATGAAATTCTACATTATAGATATCATTAATTCTCGCATTTTCCCTGGCATCTTCAATGGCTTCCGGGATAATTTCTACTCCCACTACCTTCTTAGCTTTTCTTGCCAAAAACAGTGATATGGTTCCAATGCCGCAATACAGGTCAAACACCGTCTCATCACCCTTTAATGCTGCATATTCCAGCGCTTTTTGGTATAGAATCTCGGTCTGTACGGGATTGACCTGATAAAAAGACATAGGCGAAATACTGAATTTTACATCTCCAATATAATCGACAATGCTATCCTTTCCCCATAACACCCGGTTTTTCTGACCTAGAATCACATTGGTCGCTTTAGTATTGATATTCTGAATAATACTTTTCACATCATCACTAACACTTCTCATCCTATCAATAAACTGCTCTTTATGTGGTATATTTGTCCCGTTTGTAACCAGTACCACCATGATCTCCCCTGTTTTAAAAGCTACACGGGTAAAAATATGTCTTACTAATCCGTTACCCGTACTTTCATTATAGGCAGTAATATGATAATCTTTCATCCACAGCTTTAACTGTTCAATAATCTTGTCATTGATTTCATGTTGTATATAGCATGTATCTGTTTCAATAATGTTATGACTTCTTGGCGCATAAAATCCTACCTGAATTTGACCGTGTTTTTCATCTCTTCCTACCGGAAACTGCACTTTATTTCTGTATCTTAACGGTTTATTCATTCCGATAGTATCATGGACATTTATATTCTTAAGTTTACCTATACGCTCAATATTATCAATTACTTTTTGCTTTTTGAAATTTAACTGTTCTGCATATGCAAGATGCTGTAGCTGACAGCCTCCACACTTTTTATGTATGGGACACATAGGGTCAATTCTATGCTCTGCCCGGTGTATTATCTCAATAAGCTTACCATATGCATAACTTTTTTTTACTTTTACAATTTTTATTTTGATCTTATCTCCCGGAACTGTGTGAGGTACAAATACGGTAAAGTTTTGTATCCGTCCTACCCCTTCCCCTTCATGGCCCAAGCTATCTATATCCATAATGTATTTTTCATTCTTTTTTACAGGGATTTCTGTATTAAAACAATAACTGTGAAATAATAATCATACACTTATTTTAATACTAAATAGTATAAAACTTATCAATTGATTCGTAAAGCTTATCATTAATATAATTATTATTCTACATAAACTATATTATATTAAAAAATACTAATGCATTACAATGGGTAAGCCCTGCCAACAACTATTTCAATAGCTGAAAGCTTACTAAACTATTGAAAAATCCTAATATCCTTACAAAAATAGCTATAGCAATAAATATCAGTTTTCTTACATTATCCAGCACCGTTCTTAATAATATTTTTCCTTCCCATAGAATAGAAAGATATTTTAAAGTTTCATAGGCATATGTTAATTCCAATTCTCGTCCGTCATATTCATGCACCAGCAACAAAGAATGGTCTTTCTTAGACATTTCCATTACTTTAATACAAGGGATTGCTGACATACCTACATTATTGGCAATGGTATTCCTTATGATTTTCCATCCTTTTTCATCGGCTACTTCTTTTATTACATAATGATTACCTTTCTTATGATATTCAAATAAATTAAGTTCTCTACAGAGTTCTTCTGTAAGATATCTCCGAATAAAAGATGCATCTCTTTCTATTTTTCGAACCTCAAATATTTTATCTCTGCCATAGCGCTTTTCAATATCTTCAAAAATTTTAAATCCTACATAATAGGGGTTAATACTGCCTAAAAAAGGACGAATTACCTGGTTATGCCGATTTAAAAATTCTATATGAAGCTGCTGCGGCAATTCTAATTGGTTTAAAATCTTATAATGCCAGTAACTGGCCCAGCCTTCGTTCATAATTTTGGTCTCTATTTGCGGAATAAAGTATTTTGTTTCCTCTATTACAATCCGCAATATATCTTTTTCCCAATCTTCCAGGTTGCTATATTCTAACAGAAATCCCATAATATCCTCAACAGGTTCTAACGGGACTTTATTTAAATCTGGAAAGGTGATATTCTTTTTTTGATCTAGTGGACTATTTATTTTTATTTCTTCGTAATACTTTTGAAGAACTTTTTCCTTTTTTTGCTGATCGGAGAGTTGTTTTTCTCCTACTACTCTTGTCGTCTGAAATCTTAAGGCATGTGCTGCATCCAATATACGTTCAACTCTCTCATATCCAATACTTGGATCCTGAATATAGCCTCTGATTCTATCTGCATGGTTTTTAAACATTTCGATGGCTGAGCTTGCCCTGGTACCTTCTACAAACAACCTATTATTTTTGAAAAAGTCATTATGCCCATATACATGGGCAATGGTAAGAATTTGCAGCAATAATGTATTGTCTCTCATCAGGTACGCAATACATGGATTGGAATTGATGACCATTTCATAAGGTAATCCTTCTACATTATACTTATAAAGTGTTTTCTTTTTTTCATATGCTTTTCCATAACTCCAGTGGGGATAGTGGGAGGGCATCCCCACATATGCTTCATAACAGAGCATATCTTCATAACTGCAGATTTCAAACTCCTGCGGATAATAATCCAACCCTTCTTTTCGGGCTATAGCTTCAATTTTATTATTCCATTCTTCTAATTGACCAACTGTATATTCCATCATATGCAAATTGTCATTCCTTAAACGCTTTTTCTTTATCCAATAATTTTCGAAGCGCAGGAATAACGTCCTCCTTTTTTGACATTGTGACGATAGAAAAGTTAGGATATTTCACCTTTGATGCAAATTGTTCTCTGATGGTACTAATGGGGGTATAATATCCTAAGAGAATTTCTCCATATCCGAAAAGATTACATGTCTCGCATAATTGTCGAGCAAATTCTACAGCCTTTTCATTATCTTCTTGCCAGTTATCTCCATCACTGCAGTGAAAGGCATATATATTCCATATGGACGGATCATATCTTTTTTCAATAATCTCCAATGCCTTTTGATAACCACTGCTGATATATGTCCCACCGGATTCTCCCCTATGAAAGAATTCATCCTCGGTTACTTCTTTTGCTACGGTGGTATGAGCTACAAATACTATTTCAACATTGACATATTTCATTTTGATAAACTGATATAAAAGAAAATAAAAACTTCGAGCAAGATATTTTTTGGTAATATCCATTGACCCGGAAGTATCCATAATGCAAATTACCACTGCATTAGATTCTCTCCGTACGTCTTGTCTTAAGCGGAAATATCTTAAATCATCTTCCTTAAAAGGAAACCGTTCCCTTTCTTCCTGCCATTCATATATTTCAGGGGCTTCTCTTCTTCCTCTCTCATATGATTTTTGCCTTTTAATTTTTTCCATTACCGACTTTTTCTTAGCTAGACGAGGTCGAATACCCTTCCTCTGATATCCTAGCCTTTTAAAATTTTTTTCCGATTCTATCTCATTAAATTTTTTTCTTTCCATGAAAGGCAGGTCTAAATCCTCAAACAAGTAGTTGATTAATTCTTCAATGGTGACCTCTATTTCGTAAGTATCTTCTCCTTCCTGATTGCCTGCCTGACCTTGCCCTTGTCCCTGGGTGTTTTGTATATCATCTCCTATTTTATCTCCCCGCTTTTCAGTACCATCTCCTGATCCTACGCCCGGTTTGTTTTTACCATATATGAATTGATATTCTTTAATACCTCTGATAGGAATTTTTATTTTTTTATCTTTACTTTGACCAATGATACTTTCTTCAGCAATAATATTTCGAATATTCCGTTTGATAGAATCTTCCACTAATTGCCGATGTCTTCTGGTATCCTCTGCTGAACGGTTGCGTCCCCTGCTGTCAAACTCTCTAAATATGGCCACGTATTTTACCTCCCTTCAGAACTAGGAACTAGAAGCTGGAGTTTGGAGTTTTTCACTCTGAACTCCGAGCTCCGAACTCTGAGCTAGTCATCAGTCTTTCCACAAATTATTCGCAGCATATTTGAGGATCACATTACAGCAGTATTCACAGTATCCATTTCTCTTCATTTCTTCAACCATCGCATTATACTTTTCATTCTGCTCTTTATCTCTAACTTTTGTACGAGTTATGACCCGGCTCAACTCTTTGACGGACGCTGTTAATTTTTTCTCTATCGCTTCCTTTAAAGGTTCATAACATTCATAATCGATCTTTCCCCCATTCCGCATGATAAAAAACATATAGGAAGTGATATCTTGACGGAAACCACGGGATGCTGTCTGCGTGATCCCTATCTGCTCTTCGATAGACCGCAGGAACTGTTCATCCGGCTCTAATTCCTCCCCGGTGCTCTTATCTTTAATTTTTGTTTTATTCACATATGCTTCCGCATGGTCCAGATAATTGTTAAACAGCTCTTCCGCTTGTTCTTTATATCCGTGTATAAATGCTTTTGTAACTTCTTTTTCTAATATCTTATGATATTCCTTTTTAATAGTATCCTGTAAAAAGTTCAAATATTTTTTCTTGTCATCATCACTAATGGTTAACTCTTTCACTGATTTAATCAAAGTTTCAAGTACTATAATAGGATTAATACAATTGTGTTCTGACTCAGCCATTGCAGTATCCAAAACTTTCATTATAAATCGTGTAGATATACCAGTCATTCCTTCACGAGACGCTTCTTCTCGAAGTTCCAATATATCCACTTTCTTAGTACTACCTTTTTCGACGATTTCTTCACCATTATATATTTTAAGCTTTGTAAGAGGGTCGACTTTAGGAGAAGGTGCCAGCCTCGTTAAGATGGCAAACATGG
>JASGMB010000025.1 GCA_030156665.1 Clostridiales bacterium | reverse complement strand
CCATGTGTGATAATGACATCTATTTCATTACAAGACTTAAGAAAAATGCTGCCATGACAATACTTGAAGAATACAAGCTACCTAAGGGAGACCATAATAGCATGAGCGACTGCAAAGTAATTACCGGTCAGGAAAACGGCAATACTAAAATGACCAATCCTCTTAGGCTCATCATTGCTGCGAGTGACGAGAAGAATATATATGTATTCTTACCAATAGGTTTGATTTAACTGTTACCGAGATAGCCAACCTGTATAGGTACAGGTGGCAAATCGAAGAATTCTTTAACATGTACGTTATTTTGCTCATATTGCAGGATGAACTGAGTTTTCAAGGTACACTCCTTGAATAAAACCTGCTCAAACTTAGTGTTCAAGCAGGTTTTGGCGCGCCCTGAGGGACTCGAACCCCCGACCAACTGATTCGAAGTCAGCGACTCTATCCAACTGAGCTAAAGGCGCATATATTAAACTCAGAACTATCCTAATAGAATAAGCTATTAAGATAGCTTTAATATTATAACAAAGTTTAATATATTTGTAAAGTGTTATTTTTTACATTTATGTTTATTTTGTGATAATGTCACCTTATAATTATTTTATAATATCTCCATTTATACACCCTTTACCAATCTTATTTAATCTAACTTTTAGTATTTGCCCGTGAATATCCTGGTTGGAAGTAGCTATAACTTTAATATAGTTTGTAGTTAGTCCCTCATAATATCTAGCTTTATCTTTTAACTGTTGCTCAAATAATACATCCATTTCTCTGCCAATAAACTTTTCTAAAAATCTTTTTTCACTATTTTCTGCTAATTTTATAATAATTTTACTTCTTCTTTCCTTTTCCTTGGGAGTTATCTGATCTGAATAGGATGCTGCCGGTGTACCTTTACGAGGAGAATATTTAAACACATGTAGCTGACTGAAACCAATTTCTTCAACAAATTGTCGAGATTTCTCAAATTCTTCTTGCGTTTCTCCTGGAAAGCCAACCATCACATCTGTAGTAATAGCCACATCAGGAAAATTCTCTCTCAGTCTTCTCACTACTTTTCTATACTCTGCTGTTGTATATTTCCTATTCATTCTCTTTAATGTCTCATCACATCCGCTCTGAAGTGATATATGATAGTGAGGACACAATTTCGGCAGTTGTAAAGCATCTGCTACAAATGCTTCATCAATTGTAGTAGGTTCTATAGAACTTAATCGTAATCTTTCTATGCCGTCTATATTATGTACTCTCTTTATAATATCCATTAAATTGGTATTCCCTAAGTCCTTTCCATAAGAAGCCACATGGATGCCGGCAAAAACAATTTCTTTGAATCCGTTTTGTGCTAAACTTTTAACTTCTTCTACGATATCTTCCGGTTTTCTACTCCTAACAGGTCCACGGGCATAAGGTATAATACAATAGGAACAAAACTGATTGCAGCCTTCCTGAATCTTTAGAAATGCCCGGGTCCTTTCTTTATATGCAGTAACCTTCATGTCTTCAAATTCTCTAACAGTCATAATATTTCCCACTGCGTTAATTTGCTGCTTCTGCTCTTCTAATTGATTGATAAACTCAACAATCCTAGATCTATCTTTTGTTCCGATAATAAGGTTAACACCTTCAATCTGGCTAATCTCCTCTGCTGCTGTTTGAGCATAGCATCCTACTACGGCGACTATAGAGTCTTGATTAAGTTTCTTAGCTCTTCGAATCATTTGTCTGGATTTTCTATCTCCCAAGTTAGTAACGGTACATGTATTAATCACATATACATCTGCATACTGATCAAAGTCTGTTACCTCATATCCTTCTTTTTCAAACAGTTCGGTCATTGCTTCAGTTTCATATTGATTGACTTTACACCCAAGGGTATAAAATGCAACTTTTTTCATTGTTGTCCCTCTCACTTTTTATATTAATTTCTTCTTTTATAGTATGTGAATAATGTTAGCTTTTTTATTATTTTAATATTATATTAAAGTTTTGTAAAATTAACAATAATAGATTGACTAATAATTTTAAAAAGAGTATCATAAAATAAAATTGCCAATACATAACAGTAACCATAAATATTTATATCAGGAGGTTTTAAAAATGAAAACTTTTGAAATTATGCTTCACTCTATCAATGATGTAAAGAATTTTGTCAATATAGTGAGCAAATATGATTTTGATGTAGACCTTGCATCTGGTAGATATGTGGTAGACGCAAAATCGATCATGGGTATATTCAGTTTAGATTTAAGTAAACCTATTAAAGTAGAAGTACATTCTGATGATTGTGATACATTTGTCGAAGAAATTAAACCTTTTATGCTGTAAATAAAAATACAAAAAATTTTATATTCATTTGAACTTCTATTTTCGATAAATAATAAAAACCCGAAAACTTTCGGGTTTTTATTATTTATCGTTTAATAAGTGATAACTTTTTTATTACCAACCTTTTCAGCGTCTAATTGACCTTTCATATCTTCAGGGAAACAAACGGTATCTTTATCTCCATCACTAATATATTTCATATTAGGATTTTTATCAAAATAATCAAGATAGTAATACATATCATGCTGCACACCCTCACCTGCTCTTACCCTTAATAACTTTAGAGGGTAAAAATTCTTATGTGCCGGTGCAGGAGAAGGCTTCCATCCTACTAACAAAACTGAATCGTTTTGATATTGTATATTCTCATAAGTCCCTCTCTTCACATAATCAAAAGTAGTATCAGAATATGCACCATAAGGTAAGGAAAGTGTATTATTTTTATAATTCGGGAAAAATTCCTTCATTTTTGCTACATGCTTTCCTATCACTTTTTGTATTGTATCTGGATCAGCTTGTCCCAAATTAGTATGTCCAAAAGTATGATTGCCTACATCCATTCCCAGTTCAAGTAAATATTGTAATCGTTCCTTTTCTGTCCCTCTGCTGCCTGAAAAAGCTACTTCATTTATATAAAACGTTCCTTCTAATCCAAAGTCAGGATACTGCTTATTAAATTCCATCATAATTCCAACTGCCGATTCAGGATTCACCACTAATTTACCATCTTTTTCTATCAGGTTGAACTGACTGGCCGGACCATCGTCAAAAGTAAAAATAATAGGCGTTGTACCAGCGGGAACAGCTATATTATTATTTAGAAAATCGTCAAGACTAATCAATCGATAACCTTTGTCGTATAAAACTTTTAAATCTTTTCGGAAGTTGTCAAATGTTCTGGTAAACTCTTGCTCTTTATCTCCAAAATAATGATACATTACTACCATAATTTCGCCAAGTTCATTTGGCTTAACTTTTTCATAATCAATTGCTTTTGGTGGTTTAGATTGTTGTTGTTTATTTTCTTTATCTTGCTCAGATTGCTCTTTTTGAGCAGTTTTTGTTTTATGGTCTGTTTGCAAGTCATTTTTTCGCGACTGTTCAGTTTTCGGCTTATCAGAAACCGTAGGCGGTGTAGGCTGTATCGTTTTACATGCTGATAGAGAAAAAAATATCAGTAGAACTAATAGTGATATGTTAAATCTTTTTATGTATTGCATTTTTCCACTCCTAGATAGTAATTGATTTTTATTATTTTTTAGAATAATTTATATATTTTTAATGATTATATTTTTCATACTATGAATGATCTGTATATACTATCTTAAAATACACCATCTTTCATTTTGTATCTTTAGTCGATTTTATACAAATCCTATAATATTTTGCCCAGTATATTGTATATATAAGAAAACAATTAAATTTTTACTGCTGATGTTATCCCATTAACTATGCAATCTTCATCAAATTTCTTATGTTAACTATATTATATATAACGAAATCTTTAAATGTCTAGTACTAAAATATCAATTTTGAGAAAAACTAATTATGAATTTAAATTTATTTATATCTGGAGTGATTTTATGGCAGATGATATCTTTAGAAATAAAAAAGATTTTGCAAGGGAGGAATTTACCACTGAAATGACTCTTCCAATGAGACCTTATGTAAGTCCAAGAGAATCTAAGTCTCAAAAAGCACAATATCTTAGCGGCGGTGGACCTGGTTTTAGAAAAGACGTTAAAACGCCTATAAAATACAAAGAAACACGAAAAGGTGCACATGGTCAATGTCTTCATAATAAAACTAACTTTCGTAATAACCCTCACTAATAAATGTATTTTTACCCCTGAATTATACTCAGGGGTAAAATGATTTAAAGGTATCATTTTTATTTATAAAATTTGTCTGAATATCCAACTTTTTTACTGTTATTACCAATCTGTTTATGATATAATAGCTATGGGTGATGAATTTGATAAACAACAACGTACATGATATAACAGAAAATAAACTAATTATATTATTTATATTGAATAAAATTAACTTACCTTTAACAAATACACAAATAACCGAGATCGTTATGAAAGATTCTCTTATGAATTATTTTATACTACAGCAATATCTTTCTGAACTTGTAAATGCAGCACAAATCAAAGTATATAATAAAGACAATAAACAGTTTTATCAACTAACCGCTAAAGGCCAGCAAACTTTAAGTTATTTTGAGAACAGGATACCTTTTAGTATACGTGAAAAGCTCTTACAAACTATTTCAAATCAAAAAAGGCATTATAAGCAATCTGCTGAAATTATCAGCAATTATACACCTCAAGCTAAGAGTGGCTATATGGTAGAATGTAAAATTATTGAAAACGGAACCTCCTTAATGGAATTAAAGCTTAGTGTGGGAACTAAAGTAGAAGCTAAGGATATATGTGAACATTGGAATCAAAACTCTGAGCAAATTTATTCTAAAATCATTTCTATTCTTACATCACAACAAAATAAAAATGAAGAGAAGAATGAAAGCCTGTGAATATTTCTATCCGCAGGCTTTTTTAATTAAATATTAATCTTGCCAGACGCTGGTCTTCTTCTTCAACTTTCAATCCTCTTGCTTTAACTTCTTGTAACAAGCTTAAATATTTATGCTTTGCAAATTCAAATTTAAGTTTTGCAATCTTTATTTTTCCATAGTCATCACTAACATCTTTTAAATACATTTGAATTAATTTGCACTCTTTAATGGACTTATCTAATTTTCCCAATAGTTCTTGGTCTGTAAGTGCTGTATGACACATATATATCTCTCCCTTCGTTATATACTTAACCATTATATGCAATATACCATAGAAATTATACAACTATTCTATATCCTTTTTCTTTTAGAACTTCTTGTACTTTTTGTGCATGCTCTCGATCTCTTGTTTCTAAAACCATGTCTACTTCTGCATCTCCCAATGCTAAACCTTCCTTTTCACGATTATGAACAACCGATACTATATTTACTTTTAACTGCTCTAATATACTAAGAATTTCCTTTAATTGCCCTGGTCTATCCTGCAGTATGGTTTTGATCTCAACTTTTCTTCCGCCTTTTACCAATCCTTTATCGATAATCATGGCAATTAAGTTTGTATCAATATTTCCTCCGGTAGCTACTATAGCTACCTTCTTAACCTTTAAATTTATTTTATAGTGAATAAGTGCTGCCAAAGAAGCTGCTCCTGCCCCTTCTACAACGTATTTTGCACGCTCTAGATACATTAAAATTGCATGGGCAATCTCATCTTCATTAACAACCTTGATATCATCTACATATTTATTAACAATCTCAAAAGTAATATCCCCGGGTGTTTTTACTGCAATACCGTCAGCTATAGTATTGGCTGTATCTGTGATTATAATTTTTCCCGCTTCTACTGAACGTCTCATCGAATCAAAACTTTCCACTTCTACCCCGATAACTTTTATTTTAGGGTTAAGTGTCTTTGCTGCAATCGCAATCCCAGCAATAATTCCCCCACCTCCTATTGGTACGATAATGGCATCGATATCGGGAATATCATGTAATATTTCCAGTCCTACCGTACCTTGCCCTGCAATAATATATGGATCATTAAATGCATGGACAAACGTTAATCCCTTTTCTTGCTGTATTTTTTTTGCTTTTTCAAAAGCATCATCATAAGAACTACCACAAAGAACAACTTTTGCGCCGTAGCTTTTTGTTGCAGTAATCTTAGCCAATGGCGTGGTTTCAGGCATAACTACCGTTGAACAAACACCCACTTCACTTGCAGCTAAGGCCACTCCCTGAGCATGGTTCCCTGCCGAAGCTGCAATTACACCACAATTTTTCTGCTGTTCAGTAAGATTTGCGATTTTATTATAGGCACCCCGAATTTTAAATGAACCCGTTTTTTGTAAATGTTCCGGTTTAATATAAACATCGCTTCCACTTATATTACTAAATGTTTGGCTTGGTACAAGATACGTCCTATTTATCCTATTTGCCAATCTTTGCTGGGCTGCTTTAATCATCTCAAAAGTCACTTCCATTCGGTTATGAACCTCCATCATCATTTATTGGGCATTATCACTTAATATTTATCAATATAATATCTATATTATGCGAAAACAGGGGAAAATAAACATATAACAAAAAACTTCGTTAAACTTAATTTAACGAAGTTTTCTTCTTTAGGTTGGAGCGGGTGATGGGAATCGAACCCACGCAATCAGCTTGGAAGGCTGAGATTCTACCATTGAACTACACCCGCATATTAAATTGGAGCGGAAGACGGGATTCGAACCCGCGACGTTCACCTTGGCAAGGTGACGCTCTACCACTGAGCCACTCCCGCAAATTGGTGCGGGCGGAGGGACTTGAACCCCCACGCCGGTGGCACTAGATCCTAAGTCTAGCGCGTCTGCCAATTCCGCCACGCCCGCATTTACATAATTTATTAGTTTTAAGCCACTAGTTTACCGAGATTTTTGTCATCGCCCTAGCGACAAAGATTATTATACACGGATTCATATTTATTGTCAACACATTTTTTAATTTTTTTTTAAGACTTATAGTGAGCGAAGTCTAAAAATAAATATTTCATTAATCTTAACTTCGCGAACTTCATCGATAACTACATTAATTTATTTTAAATTTAGATATTGGTTATCGATATTTTATTGTAAAATAAAATGTCTATATAATTGTATTTTCTTCGTTTATAATAAAAAACTCCCCTTTTTGAGCTTTGGTTCTCATATATTCTAATCGCTTATTTATTTCCTGCTCTAATTCTTTTTGCTGCTGATAAAGTAGTTCCATCTGCTTTTTATTACTAAAATAGTAGAACATTAATCCATCATTGCTAAGTCTTGTTACATCCATGTACTACAACACCACTTTCTTTAACCTATTTTTAACAATATATTAACATCTAATTAATGTATTTTACGTATCTAATTGTTAACATATTAATAACAAAGCTATTTTTAAATAAAAACTTTTTTCATTTTCCTCTTTTTAATATTTTGGTGGAGCTAAAGGGATTTGAACCCTCGACTTCTACACTGCCAGTGTAGCACTCTCCCGCTGAGTTATAGCCCCGCAAATGCCCGACCTTTCGGGCTTTATTAAAATTTCGTTACAATTACTTCCTCAAGTATTTTATGGAATATATATATGCTACTGTTGATCTCTCAACTGCGTCATATCCTTGTTTATATATTTTAAACTAAATTTTAAAAATATGCAATAAGTATCTTCTTAAAAAATTTTATAGTAGTATAATCTACCAAAGGGGACTTCCTCTTATCACTTATCTGACAATTAACCCTTTGCAAGTTTATATAGGTTATACCCAAACATGATTATCAGGTATACGGCAATGAGTATCCAAAGTGCATATATGGCATAAAGCGTATACAAATATATTGCTATACTACTTAATGCTATCAGGATGAAAAGTATAAGATAAGGAGAAAACTTTCTAAGTGAGTTACTATGTTTATTTGTTTTAACAATAAAGGCTCTCCATCCTAATACACCAGCTAATACAAGGCTAATAATAAAAAAAGCTATCATTAACTTTGGCATTGCCAGCACATATGCAGTGTGCAAGTATCCATTATAAATAAACCATAGTACTATTGATGCTATAATTGAAAATATAGCCACATATAGTAATCTATTAATTATTGCGTCTTTTTCCCGTTTTTTCACAACAATCTCTCCTTTATTTATCTTATGATTCCTATATTGCTGGTATATTTTTTCTAATTTTTAACACTTTAGGACTGTTAACATTTTATTATGGAGCGAAGCGTAATATCAAGACAATCTACCTTAGCCTTTTGTGCCGAAAGGCACATCAATTCGCCGAAAGCGATTGTATTATTTCGGTAATAAAAGTATTCGAAATGTTACCTACAATAATCGCATAATTATAAATTTACATTTTTTATTACATATCTCCCAGTTCATACATCAATATGGCTAGAACAGCAGCCCCTGCCGTTTCAGTTCTTAATATTCTGGGTCCTAAAGTAACAATATTTAAATTTGCGTCTTTAGACATTTGCACTTCTTCATCACTAAATCCGCCTTCAGGCCCAATTAGTATTCCTATAGATTGAGCTTTCATATCTGCCTTTAATACATTTTTCAAATGATTCGTCTTTTCTTTTTCATAAGGCATTAAGTTTATATCCATAAGTGACAATTGCTTTAAAGCTTCCTCATAACTAATCGGATACGCAACATGAGGAACTCTTCCTCTATTACTCTGTTTTGCAGCTTCATACGCGACCTTCTGCCACCGTTGAACTTTTTTTTGCTCACTTTTCTTATCTTCAATCTTTACAACTGTTCTTCGAGTAGTCACAGGAACAATTCTATCAATACCCAATTCAGTAGTCTTCTGAATAATATATTCCATCTTTCCAGCTTTAGGAATGCCTTGATACAAGGCAACACGAATAGGGGATTCACTAAGAGAATACGAACTTTCTAAAACCTTTGTCTTTATCTCTTTTTTATTTATTTCTTGAATAGATACTTTATAATCTTTCCCATTTCCGTCACAAACAATTATAATATTATTTGGGCCTAATCTCAATACCTTTGTTATATGATTTACATCTTCCCCATAAATAAAAATGTTATCCCCCTGAATATTTTCAGGTTCAACAAAAAATTTAGACATATCTCCACCGCTTTCAACGAAAGATAATAGCCTTCCATCTATTAACCTATCTAAAGTCTATTAGCTTTATAACGACTGCGGCAGAAAATCTGACTCCTTGTGGGTCAAGATGAATGCCGCATAAAGTTTCAAGAGAATCTACCTTATAAAACACCTCGGGCTTTATGCCCGGGGTTTAGAATCGAAGATTCTTTTATAATACACTACAGATTTTTTACAGCTACAGCAACCCATTCCCCCATAAATAATTCTTTCTCTATTATAAACTCATGTTCTAATAGACTATTCTTCACTTCTTCATATCGGTCTTGAATGATACCGGAAGCAATAAATATACCGTCATTTTTCAAATAAGAACTAACTATTTTAGAAAGTGATATAATTGCATCAGCTATAATATTGGCGACAATAATATCAAACTTTCCGGAAATTACATCTAAAAGGTCACCTCTTTTGATAACCATTTTTCCCTGTACTTGATTTATTTCCGCATTTTCTCTGGATACTTTCACTGCATTTTCATCAATATCTACACCAAGACAACTCTTTGCACCTAACTTTAACGCAGTAATGCCCAAAATACCACTACCACATCCTATATCCAATATATCCATATCTATATTAACATATTTTTCTAATAATTGTACACACATTTTTGTTGTTTCATGGGTTCCTGTCCCAAATGCCATTCCTGGATCCATTTCAACTATAATTTCACCCTCAGTTCGTGGCTGATATTCTTCCCATGTTGGCTTAATGACTACCTTTTCACCAACTTTCACCGGCTTATAATACTTTTTCCAATTATTAGCCCAATCTTTTTCAAAAACTTCTGATACTTGTATTTCGCCTTTACCAATATCAAAATACTTACGAATATTTTTTAATTTTTCTTGCAACAGCGCTATCTTTTCATGATAATGGACATCCATCTCGTCAGTAGCAATAGCAGATAGATAAGCTCGAATGGTAACCTGATTAGGGTCAATATTTTTCAAAGCATCTTCTAAATAATCCCAATCCGATGGCTGTCTTTCATTTTCCAATATATCTCTAGGGTCTTCAACGTATAATCCTCCAACGCCCATATCATACATAATCCCTGTCACTGCTTCACTTGCCTCTGGTGTTGTAATTACTTTTACTTCTATCCACTTCAAATGATTACGCTCCTCTTCCTATGTAATATATAATAGTAGTGTAGCATGGAATATATAAATCCATACTAACTACTAGTAATTTCGCTGCAGTTTTATATGACGCTCTTAAATTCCTAGTACACTTTTCATTTTTTCAAAGAATCCTTTTCGCTGCTCATGGGTATCCTCACCTTCCAGTGCAGCAAATTCTCTTAAAAGCTCTTTCTGCTTTTCGCTGAGATTTTTAGGTACCTCAACAACCACTTTTACATATTGATCGCCCCGTCCATAGCCTCTTATATGTGGAATCCCTTTATTTTTCAATCTAAATACCGTACCTGACTGCGTGGCTTCAGGAATAGCATATTTTACTTTTCCGTCCAGAGTTGGTACTTCTAATTCCGAACCTAAAGCTGCTTGAACAAAAGTAATAGGGATTTCGCAAATTACATCGGTACCCTGTCTTTGGAATAAAGGATGGGGTTTTATGTTTATTGAGATGTATAGGTCGCCTGACGGCCCACCTTTTATACCTGGATCACCTTCTCCTCTTAAAGAAATAGTCTGTCCATCATCTATTCCAGCCGGAATATTTACTTTAATTTTTCTTGATTTCCGGATCTTTCCTTTCCCATGACAAACAGTACATGGATTTGCTATGATTGTACCTTCACCATGACAATGGTCACATGTTTTTATATTCACAAATTGTCCAAAAGGTGTCCGCTGTTTATATTGTATTTGCCCTGTACCTTTACATACCGTACAAACTGTTGGGCTTGTTCCTTTTTTTGCACCGGTTCCATTACAAGTATCACAGTTTTCCATTCTGTAGATGCTTATTTCTTTTTCTACACCAAAAGCAGCTTCAGTAAAAGATATCTCTAAGTGATGTCTTATATCACGACCCTTTTGCGGTCCATTTCTCCGTCCAGAAGTACCAAATCCCCCTCCGAAAAAAGTCTCGAAGATATCTCCGAATCCAAAATCGCCAAAACCTCCACCAAAGCCGCCAGCTCCAAATCCATTTGGGTCTGTTCCTGCATGGCCAAATTGATCATATCTCGCTCTCTTTTGTGGATCACTTAATATTTCATATGCCTCACTTGCCTCTTTAAATTTGGCTTCTGCTTCTGCATTTCCAGGGTTTACATCGGGGTGATATTTTTTTGCTAATTTTCTATATGCTTTTTTTATTTCAGCATCAGACGCCTGTTTACTTACACCTAAAACTTCATAATAATCCCTTTTTTCAGCCATTTTTACCACCTTTCACAAAATCACTATTAAACGCTGCTATCAAAATATTATAACATAATGTCGTATATTTATATATTAAAAATATTTATTACATTTTATTTTGTTTATCCGATGGCTAATCGCCGCTAAGACTCCCGCTTCTTTAAGCAGTCAGATAAGCGGCGCTAAGCCCCTGGATAACGATTTCTAAGCTTCAGTGGGAGTAAAAACTCCACCTGAAGCCAAGAACTCTGTTTATAATCAATGGTTCACAGTTTACAGTTGCAATATTTAAAAAAATTTAAAATTACTGTAAACTGTGAACCATTAACTGTTTTACCATTGCAATTAAAAGGACTAAAGCCAACTTACAGCTTCAGCCCCATCGTTTGATTGGTTATCTCCAAATGACCTTATTAGCCATTCGTCCAATAGTTTATAATTTATTACGCAATTATTTATTTTCTTCATCGTCTACGACTTTATAATCGGCATCATAAACATTTTCACCACTTGGCCCCTGACCTGCTTGACCTTGTGCATTTGGATCGAAACCTGCTCCTGCCTGTGGTCCGCCTTGCTGCTGATACATCTTTGCAGAAATTTCATAAAACTTTTGGGTTAATGCGTCTGTTGCACTCTTTATGGCCGCTGTGTCAGTTCCTTTAAGTGCTTCTTTTACTTTATCAACCTCAGCCTGTATTTGCGTTTTTTCTTCTGCACTAATCTTATCACCTAAGTCTTTTAAAGTTTTCTCTGTTTGATATACAATGGAATCGGCATTATTTCTGACATCAATCTCTTCTTTTTTCTTCTTATCTTCTTCAGCATATTTTTCTGCTTCTTTTACTGCTTTTTCAATTTCTTCATCACTTAAGTTAGTACTTGCAGTAATGGTAATCTTTTGTTCATTACCAGTCCCCAAATCTTTTGCAGATACATGCACGATACCATTTGCATCAATATCAAAGGTAACTTCTATCTGAGGTACCCCTCTTGGTGCCGGTGGAATGCCGGTGAGATGGAAGCGACCTAAAGTCTTATTATATGCTGCCATTTCTCGTTCACCTTGGAGTACATGAATTTCTACACTCGTCTGACCATCTGCAGCAGTAGAGAAAACCTGACTCTTCTTAGTAGGAATAGTTGTATTTCTTTCAATGAGCTTAGTAAACACTCCGCCTAGCGTTTCAATACCTAATGAAAGCGGTGTTACGTCTAATAATAATAAATCTTTTACTTCACCACTCAATACACCCGCTTGAATTGCTGCACCTATTGCAACACATTCATCAGGATTAATTCCTTTGTGAGGATCTCTGCCTGTCAATCTTTTAACAGCTTCTTGTACTGCAGGAATTCTTGTAGATCCCCCTACCAACAATACTTTATCAATTTGGTCTGCAGATAAACCGGCATCTCTTAGCGCATTTCTGGTAGGTTCCATCGTTTTTTCTACTAAATCAGCAGTTAGTTCATTAAACTTCGCTCTTGTCAGTGTAATATCCAGATGTTTCGGACCACTTGCATCGGCAGTAATAAATGGTAAATTGATATTCGAAGTAGTCACTCCTGAAAGTTCAATTTTTGCTTTTTCTGCTGCTTCTTTTAATCTTTGTAATGCCATTTTGTCCTTTCGTAAATCTATTCCATGTTCCTTTTGAAACTCTTCAGCAAGATAATTAATTATCCTTTCATCAAAGTCATCTCCACCAAGACGATTGTTACCACTGGTTGCCAATACCTCGAAAACTCCATCTCCTATTTCAAGAATGGATACATCAAAAGTACCGCCGCCCAAGTCATAAACCATGATTTTTTGATCGTGTTCTTTATCTAATCCATAAGCCAGTGCTGCTGCAGTAGGCTCATTGATAATTCTTAAAACTTCCAAGCCGGCTATTTTTCCTGCATCTTTTGTAGCCTGTCTTTGAGAATCACTGAAATATGCAGGAACAGTAATGACAGCTTGCGTTACAGATTCACCTAAATAACTCTCCGCATCTGCTTTTAATTTTTGCAAGATCATTGCAGAAATTTCTTGTGGCGTATATTTTTTATCATCAATTTCTACTTTTCTATCGGTACCCATATCTCTTTTAATTGAAATGATGGTTCTATCAGGATTTGTAATTGCCTGTCTCTTTGCTACCTGACCAACTAATCTTTCACCTGTTTTAGTAAATGCAACAACAGAAGGAGTTGTCCTTCCACCTTCAGCATTTGCAATAACTACAGGTTCTCCACCTTCCATAACTGCAACACAAGAATTTGTTGTACCTAAATCAATACCTATTATTTTACCCATATTCGTTTACCTCCTAAGTAAGTTTTTGTAATTATTTGTGAGTTGGTGTATGATATCAATAAACGCATTCATCATGCACTAATTAGCTACTTTTACCATACTATGACGAATTACTTTGTCTTTTATCTTATAACCTTTTTGAAATTCTTCTACAATTATATTTTCACCTAAAGATTCATCTTCTATATGCATCACTGCATTATGGAGTTCCGGGTTAAAACTTTCCCCTTCTGCCTTAATTTCTTCAACACCGAGCTTGAAAAGGGACTCTTGAAATTGTTTTAATACCATCTCTACTCCTTCTAAAAGTTTTGTAGCATCAGCATTTTCTTGGCTGGACCGAACTGCTCTTTCTAAATTATCCAATACAGGTAGCAATTGTGAGACAGTATCACTCACTGCTTCATGATATATGCTTTGCTTTTCTTTTGCTGTCCTTTTTTTATAATTATCAAATTCCGCCATGGTACGTTGTAATCTATCCAAGTATTCTTGGCTCTCTTTTTTCTTATCTTCCAGTGCAGCTTTTATCACTTCAACATCTACATCTTCTGCAGAAGGTATATCTTGCTCTGACGACAAGACTTCTTCCGAAGTGTCTTGATTGTCTTTAGAAGATTGTTCGTTTGCTAATTGTTCGTTGTTATTTAAATCCTGGTCTTCAAAATTATTATTTTTTTCAGTCATTTTTTCCCATCCTTTGCTCTTTTTAGTCAGAATTTCCTTCGCTTAACCATTTTAATAACATTTGATTAAATTGTTTTGTTAAATATTCCAGTGAAGAAACAGTTTTTGCATATTCCATTCGTGTAGGTCCTATAATACCTATCATACCAACGATCTTGCCACCTAGGGAATAGGTAGAGGTAACTAGACTGCAGTCTTGTATTTCTGAAAATTCATTTTCCTTACCAATTGATATATTAATTGTATTATTACTTTTTAAATAATGATTCTGAAAATTATTAAGAAGCTTGTATAAATTCTTCTTTTCTTCTACAAAGCTAAAAAATTCTTTGGCTTTTTCAATATCATTATATTCAGGAAAATTAAAAATATTGGTAGCACCGCCTAAGTAAATTTCTCCACTATCTATATCAGTAATGGTATCACTGATATGTTCTAATATAGGCATAAGCATTTCTTCATTAGAAATCATTTCTTTCTTAATTTCTTGAATTTTTTGTAAGTTGATTTGCTCTATGGTTAAACCAGCTAGTTTGTCATTTAAAATAGCTGTAAGTTTACTTAAGAATTCAACATTTACTCCTTCTGAGATTTTAATCGTCCGATTCTTAACAATCCCAGCATTAGTAATAATAACCAGCAATGCACTTTTGGAATCAATTGGTACCAATTGCAAATATTTTATTGAACTCTTTTTTAATTGCGGAGTTGAAACAATAGTGGTGTATTGTGTAAGTCTGGATATTACAGAAGAAACATGCTGAATTAGCTCATTAAGTTCTTTAATTTTTAACTCCATTGCATATTGAATATTTTGTATTTCTGCAACTGTAAGTTTATATCTATTCATCAGTTGGTCTACATATAACCTATATCCTAATTGAGAAGGCACTCTGCCTGCGGAAGTATGAGGTTGTTCAAGATAACCCAGTTCTTCAAGATCAGCCATCTCATTACGAATTGTAGCAGAACTAAGTCCTAAATCGTGTTTTTTAGCAATAGAACGAGAGCCCACCGGTTCAGCTGTACTAACATAGTCATCAACAATCGCTTGAAGAATTTTTCTCTTTCTTTCACTTAATTCCACTATCATCACCTCAACTTTGTTAGCACTCTAATCTAATGAGTGCTAAAATCTATTTTTAAAATATCATTTGTTGTTTTTTTTGTCAAGAGTATTTTTAAAAAATCAGATAAATTCAATAAATATTTGATTGGATACATCTATTCCGCGAGCAGTTAATCTATAAGTTTGTTCTTTTTGCTCCATTAAACCCAGTTGGACAAATCGACTTAATTGATGCCCGAATATTGAACTTAATTCTACATTAAAACGCTCTAAGAATTCTTGTGCATTTACCCCTTCTTTTAATCTTAAATTCAGAAACATATATTCAGCCATCTGGTCTTCTTTGGTTAAAACCGTTACCTCATCGATAGGCAAAATCTGTTCTTTTACTTTCCGGATATATTCTGGTGGAGAACACACATTTGAATAACGCTTATGATTCAGATAAGAATGTGCTCCTGCACCAATGCCGATATATTCTTTACCCTTCCAATATAATAAATTATGCCTACACTCGAAGCCTTTTTTTGCAAAATTGGATATTTCATAATGATTATATTTTCTCTCTCCCAGCATTTGCACTGCTTTCTGATACATGCGGCGATCCAACTCTTCATCAGGCAAATGGAGTTTATGATTCTGGTAATCCTCATAAAATTTTGTGTTTTCTTCAATCTTGAGGCTATAACAGGAAATGTGCTCAGTTTCCAACTCAATTATATTTTCTAAAGTGTGTTCCCACTGCTTTAATGACTGCCCAGGCAAAGAAAACATTAGATCAATATTAATATTATTAAACCCTTCCTGTCTGGCTGCATTAAAATTTTCTAGAAATTGATCCTTCGTGTGTATTCTTCCCAACTGTTTTAATTGTTCATCTTCCCAGGATTGAAGGCCTATACTCAAACGGTTTATACCGCAATTCTTTAACGCTTTTAACATTTTCCTAGATAGTGTTCCCGGGTTTGATTCTATAGATATTTCACACATATCAGATATTTTAAAAATTTCAAAACAGCTGCCCAATATCTTTTCTAATAAAGTTTCTTCTAGACAGGTCGGTGTTCCTCCGCCTATATATATTGTATCTAAAATAATATCTTCAAATTTACTTTTATATAAATGCATTTCTTTTATAAGGCATTCTACATATTCTTTTTTTAGCTCATTATAATTCGAATAGGAATTAAAATCACAATAATAACACTTTTTAACACAAAATGGAATATGGATATAAAAACCTAATGATTTCATAACGATCTCCTTATAAAATAAGTTCACAGTTCACGGTTAACAGTTAATAGTATTTTTATAACGAATTCTGTAATCTGTAAACCATGAACCGTGAACTATGATTAATCTAGCTTCAATACTGACATAAATGCCTCTTGTGGTACCTCTACAGAACCTACCTGGCGCATCCTTCTCTTTCCTTCCTTTTGCTTCTCCAACAATTTCTTTTTCCTGGTGATATCACCACCATAACATTTGGCCAATACGTCCTTACGCATCGCCTTTACCGTTTCCCTCGCGATAATTTTATTTCCAATGGCAGCTTGTATAGGTATTTCAAAAAGCTGTCTCGGGATAGATTCTTTCAGCTTTTCTGCAATTTTTCTACCTCTGCTATATGCTTTTTCAGCATGTACAATAAATGATAATGCGTCAACAATTTCACCATTTAATAGTATATCTAATTTTACAAGATTAGATTCTTTATAACCTATCAATTCATAATCGAAAGATGCATAGCCTTTTGTTCTGGATTTCAAAGCATCAAAAAAATCATATATAATCTCATTAAGGGGTAGTTCATAAGTTAATACTGCTCTACCTTCATCAATATAATCCATATTTTTATATATTCCCCTGCGTTCTTGACATAATTCCATTACATTACCTACATATTCACTAGGTACCATAATTGAAGCTTTAACTACAGGCTCCTCCATATAGTCTATTTCTACCGGACTTGGAAGATTTGTAGGATTATCTACATAAATTACTTCCCCATTGGTTTTAACCACTTTATATATTACGCTAGGTGCTGTAGTGACAAGGTCAAGGTTGTATTCCCGTTCTAATCGCTCTTGAATAATTTCCATATGCAGCAATCCAAGAAAACCACATCTAAAACCAAAGCCAAGCGCTATAGATGTTTCTGCTTCAAATGTAAGTGAAGCATCATTTAATTGAAGTTTTTCCAGAGCTTCTCTTAAATCTTCATACCTAGCTCCATCTGCTGGATATATCCCACAAAAAACCATTGAATTAACTTTCTTGTATCCGGGTAAAGGTTTTTGTGCAGGGTTTTTTACAGTGGTAATGGTATCTCCTACGCGTGTATCCTTAACATTTTTGATGCTGGCTGCAATAAATCCCACATCACCTGCTAAAAGTTCATCGGTATTAATTAATCCGGTAGGTCCCAAATAGCCGACCTCAGTTACTTCAAATTCTTTGCCGGTGGCCATCATTCTGATGTTGGTGCCTGGAGATACGCGTCCTTCCTTTATTCTGACATATGCAATAACACCTTTATAGCTGTCATAATAGGAATCAAAAATCAATGCCTTTAAAGGTGCATCTTCCGCCCCTTGTGGTGCAGGAATTTTGCTTACAATTTGCTTTAATACCTCATCAATGCCAACACCCTGTTTAGCTGAAATTAGCGGTGCATCTTGTGCTTCAATGCCTATCACATCTTCTATTTCGTTTTTTACATAGTCTGGACGGGCACTAGGCAAATCAATCTTATTGATAACCGGTACAATTTCCAAATCATGTTCTATGGCAAGGTAAGTATTTGCCAGCGTCTGTGCTTCGATTCCCTGGGCAGCATCTACTACAAGAATTGCTCCTTCGCAAGCAGCCAAACTTCGTGAGACTTCATAATTAAAGTCTACATGTCCAGGCGTATCAATTAAATTTAATATATATTCTTCACCATCTTGTGCCTTATATACCAAGCGAACTGCACGGGCTTTTATGGTAATACCTCTTTCTCTTTCTAAATCCATATTATCCAAAATTTGCTCTTCCATTTCTCTCTCGGTAAGTACGCCGGTTTTTTCAAGCAATCTATCTGCCAAAGTGGATTTACCGTGATCAATATGTGCAATAATTGAAAAATTTCTAATTTTATCCTGTCTACTCTTGGACATAAGTGAAAAAATCCTCCTTTTAAAATATGACACAAATCTCAACTTAAAGAAAATCAATTATATTAAGAAATTTATATAGATTAGAGTTTTCAATTTTTATCTAATACGTCTATTTTATAGTATAGTATATCAAATCATATTTCAATGCAATATTATAGCATATACATAACATTTTTGTCAGTAATAGTCCGACAAATATAAAATAGGTGCAAAATTGCACCTATTTTATATTTGTTACAGTTCTAGTATAGTCACCTAATTTTGATACGTACTCTCCAATTCTTTCATAGGACCTATCAAACCATGCAAATAAATTATCGATATCTTTTTTTATATAACTGAGATTTACTTCACTGGGGTAATTCATAAAATTCAACTCATAAACTAAATCTGCCTTTTTCACTATGCTCACAATTTTTACTTCATCCTCTATTGTCAACATGGAATTAACCGCGTGGTCAACAGTTACTAACCCTATAACTAACACCGCAAGGCTAATAAGAATTGTAAGAAACACTAAGCGTTTATTACGTCTTCTACGCCTGTACAATTCCAGCCTATTCATATGTGCACCTCCAAAATTTATCCTTAGTCATATTTTTCCCTGTATGGCACATGTAATACAGTAATAGTTATGGTAACTCAGGAATTTATTACCCATAAACAGTATTAAGCATTACAAATATAATGCAAAATCAATGTATGTATTATAATTAACCAACTTTAAAACTAAATATTATGATTTAAAGTTAGTTAATTTCATCGATAACTACATTAATTTATTTTAAATACATATATTGGTTATCGATATAAATGCTGGAATTTTATTTAATTTCTTTTATTACTTCCGCAATCGCTTTTGCAATATATTTGCTACTTGAAAGAGCTTCTTCTAGAGTATTACCATTACTTCCAACTTCTATAATCAAAGAACCTGTGGTTGTATGCTGATTATATCTATATGGTGCTAAATGGATTGGTCTTGCAAACTTAGGATATAACTCTAATAACTTATGCTGCAGCTTTAAAGCCAGTTTGAGATTTTCTTTCCATTTAGGATGTTCTAATCCTCCCTGGTCCGTTCCAACAACCAACATGACTTGCGCAACTTTTTGCTTTTCAATTTCAGCAGTTACTCTTAGTTTCTTGCCATCTTCCATTATTAACGCATCCCTATGAATATCAAATACAAATTTTATTGAGGGATTCTTCTGCAATTGAGACTGGATTGTTTCTAGCGTCTTCCGATAAGAGCCACTATAGGACGGATAATCATGAACCGTTTTATCGTGAATTACCTCTATCCCCATACTTCTTAGATTCTTCGCAATTTCTTCTCCAATTCGGACAACATTATATTTAGGGTCTTCTGTCCTATCCGGGTCACTGGGGGTATAATTGTTATTCTTTGTAGGAGTATAGGCTTCAGAAGTATGAGTATGAACAATTAAAACATGAGGCCCCTTTCCAGACAAATTAATATTCACCTTTTCTTTTAAGAGTGCAGCGATGTCCAGCGATTTTTGAGCTTCATTCTTTACATATATTCCTTCAACATACTCATATCCTTTTTCATTGGTGGGATTGTGAATAGTCACTTCTTTAGTCTTTGCTTCGTCTATTTCTCCCATATCTTCTTTTGTAGCGTCAATATCTTTAGAATCATTTTTATTGTTAGACTTTAAATCGGCACGAGGTGCCGGTAGCTTTTTAGTATTTTCTTCTCTCGAACGCAAACTAAAAGATTTGCTTTCAGTGCTTGTACCTAATGCGCTTACCATACGTGTTTCTAACTTTTTCATTAATAAAACCTGGCTGCTGATAATCGTTTTAGGGTTTTTAATATCAAATCCCGTAACAATTTCTGTAAGCCATCTTATATCTTTATCATCAGATATTGTCTTTTTGTCTTTATTTTGTACTACTTTGATAATGGGAAGTACGGCATCAATATGAGATTTTAAAAATTCTCCTTCTATTAGTGGGGAAGCTTTTATTTCTTGCAAAATAATTTTCTTATTTATATAAAAATTTATTTTATTGGTAATTATAAGTGCATGTGAAAACAAGTAAAACATACCTATTGATAAAATAATCGTCAAAGCTATTTTCTTTTTATTTATTGTAGTTATTTTTATCATATTTTTCCCCCGCTTTTGTGTAGATGTGCACCTTCCAATCAAATTAAACATTCTGTATAAATCAGCTTATAAATATATTCAAGTAAACAATGACGGTATTCAGTTGCAAACTGATAAATTTAGACATAACCATTCAATTAATTATATTCAATAGCGGGGAGTATTATGAATCAATAGTTTACGGTTCATCGCTCATAGTAGTCATTCTTTCATTTTATGAACTGTAAACGATGAACCATAAACATATCCACTCATTTTTACCTAATGTACGTACCTATTAACATCATCTAATCCGATTCCTTCATGAAGTGCAATATTGATTCCATTTGCAATTACTTTGGATACATCTTCAATGATGGTATCTATTTCCTTTGGTGTTACCATCAGATTTTGTATATATGGTGAAAGTATCTGTTGAATAAGTGTAAACTTTTCATTCCGATCCATATTTTTTAGTGTTTCATAAAATGCCGAACCTTGCTGCACCTGTTTTATCATAGAATCTATCATTAAATCAATGGTATCGTTAGCCATCGTGGCAGCATCTACAACCGTGGGTATACCTATAGCTATAACCGGTATGCCTAATGTCTGTACCGTCAAACCCATCCTTTTATTTCCTACTCCTGAACCCGGATTGATTCCAGTATCTGCAATCTGGATAGTGGTACTGATTCTGTCCATTCTCCTAGATGCAAGTGCATCAATAGCGATAACTAAATCAGGTTTTACTCTGTCTACTATACCTCTAATAATTTCTCCTGTTTCAATTCCAGTAAGACCCAACACGCCAGGTGCAATAGCGCATACCGGCCGCACTCCCTCATCTATCTGTTCCGGCACATACTCAAGAAGATGTCGGGTAACCATCAGTCCAGATACAACTTTAGGACCTAAAGCATCGGGAGTAACATTCCAGTTTCCCAAACCTACTACCAAAACTGTAGCATCCTTCTCAATCTTAATAATGTTATACAATTCTTTCGCCAGTGTCCTGCTCACATCTTCTTGTAAATCCTGGTCTTTTTCCCGCAAACGCGGCACTTCTATAGTTATGTAGTTTCCCATAGGTTTCCCCATTGCTTCCACTCCATCTAAGGAAGTGATTTTTACTCTTGTGACCGATATATCTTTGTCTCCCTCAGTTTCCACATCTACGCCAGGAACCTCTGATTCCTGTTGAGCGCTTTGTTTATATAATTCCCTAGCTTCTAAAGCCAAATCTGTTCGAATGCTATACATATTTCTTGCCTCCGATATTCATTTAAAATAGTAAACTATTTACCATTCATTTAAACAGCTTATTATTAAATTCTGCTAATAATTAATTTTTTATACTTTATAATCCTTGCTTTTTTTTATTTTTCATGTTAAAATATGCTTTGTGAATTCTGAATACTGGAGGTGACTATATTGCCTAATATTAAATCAGCAATGAAAAGAGTTAAGGTTATTAAAGTGAAAACCTTACAAAATCAAATAGTAAAAACGACTTTAAAAACTGCTATTAAAAAGTTTGAAAATGCAGTTATTGAAGGGGATATTGAAAAGGCAAATGCAGCATTTAAATTTGCTGTTAAGAAAATAGACCAAGCTGTTGCAAAGGGTATTTTACATAAGAATACCGCAGCTCGAAAAAAATCTCAACTTACAAGAAAGCTAGCGTCTCTTAGCGCATAATAAAAAAGGCTTCTGAAAGAAGCATTATATTATAATGAAGCCTTTTTTGAAACGCATTTAACGGAAAGTGTAAAGCTAAAGAAAAAATATACTTTCCTATGCGTTATAAAAAACGTACTTGTACAAGTACGTTTTTTATTATGAAGCAAGCATAATATCAAGACAATCTACCTTAATTTTTTGTGCCGATAGGCGCACCAATTCGACGAAGGCGATTGTCTTTTATTATGCCATTCTTTTATGGGTACTACACTCTACAATCAACATATGTAGGGCAACCCAATCATTCATCTTGCTGCTTTTTATATCACTATCAATTTCCAAACATCTTTGTATAGCATTATGAAGATATTCAACTGAAAACTTTTGAGAATGGTTCATATATTTTTTTACAACAAATGGTGCAGCTCCTATTTTATTAGCAATATTTTCCGCCGATACCCCCTCTTTCAATAAGACTTTTACTTTTAATATCCCGGAAAAATGTCTAGCTAGCAAAGATATAATTTTTACTACCGGTTCTTTTAACACCTTCATATCATTCAAAAGTTCAAAGGTACGTTGGAAGTTATTATCCATCAATGCATCAATCATATTGAAAACCTTACTTTCTGTGGACTTGGTGCACACCGCATCAATGTCTTGCCTCTGTATGCTCTCTCTATTACTACAATAGTGTATTAATTTGTCTATTTCATTTTTAATATTCGTCATTCCTATATCACAATGTTCCAACAAATAATAAATATCTTGTTTTGCAATTTTCTTTTTATATGCAGTTATCACCCGATTGACCCAGTTGACTAAATCAACAGTTTTCTGATACTGAAATTCTACAATCATGCCTTGTTTTTTTACTAAATTAAATAATTTCGATCTTTTATCTATCTCTTTTTCATAAAAAACAAGACAGATATATGACGGTATATCAGCCAAATAACTATTCCAAAATTCTTTTTCTACAGCTTTAGGAGATTTGAAAATTCCACTATTTTTTATAACTAGCATTTTATATTGTGACATCACAGGAAGTGATTCAATGCCATCTTCTACCTGTTGCAAATCAATATTTTTCCCTTCAAAAACCGCATAATTAAAGTCTTTAAACGATTCGTCCACAACTTTGCTCTTTAATTGGCTAAAATAATATTCTTTTAAAAACTCTTCTTCTCCAAAGAATAGGTATATGTTAGAAAATTCTCCTTCTTTCAACTGCTTTTTCAATAGATCTATACTCATACTATTCACCTTCTTTAAAAATTTTTACCTTTTTTATTCTATTACCATCCACGATAAAAGTGATTGTGCCATGTACATCAGTCCTATATATATCTAGCTTTTTGTTCTGCAATCGTTCTAAAACCTGTGTGGATGGATGGCCAAAATTATTTCTTCCAACCGATATCACTGCAAATCTTGGCGATACAGCTTCTAAAAAACTTTCATTTGAGGAAGTATCTGAACCATGATGTGGTATTTTAAGTACATCGGCGGCAACTGAACTTCCACTTTCCACTATATATTCTTCTGCTTCTCTTTCAATATCCCCTGTAAATAAAAAAGAAATTTGACCATATTTAAGTCTTAAGACAAGGGATTGATTATTTTCATTAGGTGCTAAACCTGTTATTTGACTAAAATCAGGATTCAGCACTTCTAGAACTATTTTATTATTCACACGAATATTATCATCTTTAGATAAATAATATATAGGAACCCGGTGACGTTTTGCGTCTTCTATTAAAGCCTGTTTTAATTGGTTATTTTGTTCACGTAAGGGCAGTAACAGCGTTTTTATTGGCAGACTGTTAAGCATTGAAAGTATTCCCTCTGCATGGTCAGCATGATAATGTGATATAATTGCCACATCAATACTCATAATACCTCTTTTTAATAAATAAGGTATAACAATATTTTCTGCTATATCATAATCGCTTTGATCCCTGCTGCCTCCTCCGTCAATTAAGATCGTCTTATTATCTGGAGATTTTAATAGAATACAATCTCCTTGTCCAACATTGATAAAAGTCACTTCTAAATCGTTTGTAGGCCAAAATTGTAGTAATAATGTATAACTAAATATAACTATTATTAACAAAAAAGCAATTTTGAGTTGTAATTTATTTTTTATCCCTTTTAATAAATTATACAATATAAATAGTATAAGTAAATACGCAATAATCGTCAAAAAATTCGGACTGGAAGTTTTAATCAATGCAAAGGGGAATTTTGCTAATATGCCTGAAATCATTAGAATAAATTTCAAAAGAACATAGCTAAATCCTGCCACAATATTACCTAAAAAAACATTGATATTTCCTAAAATATATAAGATGAATCCCGACACAAGTATCATTGACGCAAACGGCAATACCAAAAGATTAGCAATTACAGAAACAGTAGAAATTCCATTAAAATGATATGCAGCAATAATAATTGTACCTATCTGCGCGGCTACAGATGCTGTAGTAATTTCTCTAATAACTTTTGGAACAAATGTAAGCTTTGAATAAATAGGTTGATAAAATATTAATAAAGATAATGTTGCACAAAAGGATAATTGGAAACTGACATCAAATAAAACCATAGGGTTATAAATTAAAATTAGCAGCGCTGCAAAAAATAAGGAAGTAAAAGGGTCAGGCGCTCTATTTATTAAATATGATAATAAAAATATTATTGCCATAATTCCCGCTCTTACTACTGAAGGTGTGCACCCTGTTACCAAAATAAATTCTATTATTAAAAATATACTTATTACTTTAATTATGTATTTATTGATCCCGAATTTGCTTAATAACCACATGACTCCAGCTAAAAATATTGCTACGTGCATTCCGGATACCGCTACAAGATGTGAAAGTCCGCTTGCAGCAAAATCTTCTTTCATTTTTTGTGAAAACTCATGACGATTACCAATCATCATTCCTTTTAATAATGCAGCTTCATTTTTTGGTAGGAATTTATCAATTGTTTGAATAATAGATTGCCGCGTATATAATGTAAATCTTTTTATAAAATAAAGTGATCTACTATTATCTAGCTTCTTAATTTGACTGGAAAAAATATATGAAATGGCATATATCCCTTTAGATTTTAAATAGCGATTATAGTCAAATCCATTTTCATTAAAAGCACCAGGAGGCATATATAATGTACCCGTTATCTTTAAAACATCTCCAAAGCTATAAATCTTTGTTTTTTCATTTTGCAGAGAAACTATCTTGATTTTTGGGCGTATAAAATTGTTCTTACGACTGAAATCATAAATACTGGCTTTATAATAAATTTTATTGACATAAACCGTATATTCAACTTTTTCATCTTTTAAAATAGGTGATGCAATAATTTCACATTCAAAGGTTATAGGCTTGTTGAGAAATCTTGATATGGACATTAGATGTATATCATTATATGCGATAGAGTAAAGTGCACCCGCTAATAGACAAACCGATAGTAAGATCGGCATAATATTCCTTATTTTTCTGGCAATGATAAGTTTTATAATAACGGTAAGTAATACGATAAATCCCCAACCGATTAGTTGTTCAATAGAAATATATTGTGCTAAAAAAATACCCGTCATATATGAAATCGCAGTCCAACATAAAAGTCTTCTCATCCAAATCTCTCCGCCGCTTTACTGTACACAAAAAACAAAAAGACGTATGAACGTCTCTTTGTTAAATATCTTTTAAATATATTCAATTAACAATACGTCGAGCTGTAATATATCTTAAATTATAATATCCTGTGCTTAGATCACTGATTTTAACATCAGAACCGGGAGAGGACGCATGAATAAATTTATTTTCGCCTATATATATACCTACATGAGTAATTTCTCCATTGACTTTACCATTGGTATCAAAAAATACTAAATCACCCGGTAGTAATTCACCCTTGCTAACTTTTTGACCATTACGTGTTTGATCTGCCGCTACTCTATTGATATCAATGCCAAAATGCTTAAAAACATATTGTGCAAAACCAGAACAATCAAAACCTTTTGGAGAAGTCCCACCATATACATAGGGAACACCGAGAAAGTTCTCGCTGTACGCTACTATATCTGCCCCAATATTTCTATCGATATTTGCACCTGAACGAGAAACGGCTTGGTTTCTAATGTCCACATAAGCACCGTACATCCATCCCTGTATAGTATCTCCGTAACTCATCTTTACCCAATTCCCAGATTTCCCAAGCACTTTTATCTTTTCACCACGGTAGAGTTGTCCTAAAATTCGGCTGGAAGTATTCGGTTCTTCTCTAATATTAACACAGCTACCAGTAACCATTCCATATGTCACTTCCTCAGCTAAAACTGAAATGGTCATAGAGCTAAATAATACAATTACAATGATAAGACCTGCTATTATGTGCTTCAATAAATTCATAAGTATACCTCCAGCGTATCTTTTAAAAAATTATTACAAAACTATTACAAATTAATTATATACTTCTTTTGATATACTGTCAATTTATTTTTATATTTTATACAAAAAAATCTTTTTTAAATTTCTTTTTTCATTAAAAATATCTCTTGCTCTTTTCCATCTAATATAATATGGTTATTTATTTTTCTTAAAAACTTAAACCCATTCTTGTACCAAAACTTAATCCCTCGAATATTTTCTACAATCACTGAAATATAAACATTTTTTATATGATGGTAAAACTTAAAGTAGTAAAAAATCATCTCTACACTTCTTCTGCCATATCCACAATTTTTATATCCCTCATCAATGAGTAGTGCATTAATCCAGACAGAACTTATCTCTTCTTGTTTTATTCTTCCTTTTATAAAACCAATCATACAATGATGGTATGTTAGATAGATTCCGGCAAAAAATTCATTTCCAGAGCAAACTGCTTCTAAATATTTTTCCTCAAGGTCATGTAATGTTATACGCTTGTCTATACCTGTTGCATATTTATATTTTTGTGGGCAATTATACCATTCAAGAATTTTGGGTAAATCACATCTTTTTATATCTTTCAGCACTATATCCTCACAATGAATATTTAGTGAAAACATCTCATCACCTTTTAGAAAGAATAAAACTTAGTTTTTAAGTACATAAATAATATTTTAAAAACCCTGTTCAGTCTGAACAGAGTTTTTATGTACCTAAAGCATCTTCCAACCATATATTCCCGATATCCAAAGCTTTATATAGTCCTTCTCTCTCTGCCTTTTTTACAACCTTTTCTCTTCCTCTTAATGAAGGGTTATTATGTTGTAATTCTATCGAAACTTTTGCGGCTACTTTTAGATTTTTGATTGTTTCATATTCTAATATTTTCATGGTAATAATATATTTATCGTCAGGCTTCCCATAGTATAACATATCCCCTTTACGAGTCAAAGGCTTCCCTTTATACATCAAGCCTTGGCCTTTTTTAGTATTTTTATTATCATTAACCAATATCTAAATTTAAAATAAATGAATGTAGTTATCGATGAAATTCGCGAAGTTTATATTAAGGAAATATTAAATTTTAAACTTCGCTCATTATAAGCAAATGCGTGTCTTTTAATAGATCCTAAGTATATTCTTTAGCATTGTAAGAATTTTATACTTTCTCATAAAACATACCTATTTGCCAAAAAACTGACTTAAAATATCAAGTCAGTTTTCAAAATTACTCATTAAAATTATATACGAAAACCACCAACTTTATCCATTAATAACAATATAACATAATCTCAACCACTAGTAAAGGGAAATGAAACAATTATTAGTTAAAACAATAAAAAAACTTCACCTTATAGAGTGAAGTTTTGGTGAGCCATCCGCGACTCGAACGCGGGACACCTTGATTAAAAGTCAAGTGCTCTGCCGACTGAGCTAATGGCCCATAAATGGCTGGGATGGCAGGACTCGAACCTACGAATGCCAGAGTCAAAGTCTGGTGCCTTACCGACTTGGCTACATCCCATCATATACTATTTATTTCAAATGGGGTGGATAATCGGAGTCGAACCGATGACCTCCAGAGCCACAATCTGGCGCTCTAACCAACTGAGCTATACCCACCATATAATGGCGCGCCTGAAGAGATTCGAACTCCTGGCCCACTGCTTAGAAGGCAGTTGCTCTATCCAGCTGAGCTACAGGCGCATATTGGAGCGGGTGATGGGAATCGAACCCACGCAATCAGCTTGGAAGGCTGAGATTCTACCATTGAACTACACCCGCATATTAAATGGTTTTTTCGACTGACAATTTAAGATTATAGCAGCTTCAATCTTATTTGTCAACATTTTTTACCGATAAACTCATAAAATTTATATTTGTTTTATCAGTAAAATTTTGATGTCATCACAGCCAGCGAAAAATAGTATAAACTAAATATATCATAAAGTCAATCCCTAAAATTAGACTTAAATTATCCTATATCGATTTATATCATTATTTCTCACTTATAATCGATATTATGCACTTATACATATCATTTCATTTTTGATTTGTCAAATTTATAGTTTACGGTTCACAGGTCACAACCCCTATTATGATCCCGATAAGCTGTGAACTGTGAACCAATATAAAAGAATCTTCGATTCTAAACCCCGGGCATAAAGCCCGAAGTATTTTATAAGGTAGATTCTCTTGAAACTTTATGCGGCATTCATCCTGACCCACAAGAACCAGGTTTTCTGCCGCAGTCGTTATAAAATTAAATAAGTGCTATATTTAGTTTATGCTAAATTTGATTTGCTCATCCGCAATATCAATCAGTACATTATCCCCTGTTTTGCACTCACCTTTGATAATAAGATCAGCCAATCCATCCTCTATTAATCTCTGAATGGTTCTTCTTAAAGGTCTTGCACCATACTTAACATCATAGCCTTTTTTAACAACGTGTAATTTAGCTTGCTCAGAAATTTCTAATTTTATACCCTTCTCCTTCATTTCGTCAGCTAATTCAGATAACATAAGTTCAACAATCTGAACCAATTCTTCTTGTGACAATTGATTAAATAAAACGATTTCATCAATTCTATTTAGAAATTCAGGTCTAAATGTTTCTTTTAAAATACTATCTATTTTATTACGAAAAGCCTGGTTGACATCATTTAAAAAACCAAAATTTCCAGATTTAATATCTGATCCTGCATTAGATGTCATAATAATAATAGTATTTTCAAAATTAATAACTTTACCATGACTATCTGTAATTCTTCCATCTTCTAAAATCTGGAGCAGAATATTAAACACATCAGGATGTGCCTTCTCAATTTCATCTAATAGCAATACTGAATAAGGCTTACGTCTGACTTTTTCTGTTAATTGCCCAGCCTCATCGTATCCCACATACCCCGGAGGTGCACCAATCACTTTCGATACCGAGTGTTTTTCCATATATTCTGACATATCTAATCTGATAAGTGCTTCTTCACTATCAAATAACTCCTGCGCTAATGCTTTAACTAGTTCGGTTTTTCCTACTCCGGTGGGGCCAACAAAAATAAATGAGATCGGTCTTCTCTTCCTTTTTAATCCTGCCCTGTTTCTCCTAATAGCTCTTGCAACTGAGGAAACAGCGTCATTTTGACCAACAATACGGTTATGAAGTCGCTGTTCTAAATAGAGAAGTTTATCAGATTCTAATTCGGTAATTTTCTGTACAGGAATTTTAGTCCAGGTTTCTATCACATATGCTATATCATCAACTGTTAAATAAACGTCTTCACTGTTTTTTTCTATCTCTTGAATTTGTGCAAGCAGCTGACACTCCCTTGTTTTTAAATGAGCTGCTTTCTGATAATTTTGTATAGAATCTTCAGAGATAGCAGTCTCTTTTTCTTCTTGAACTTTTTGAAGTTCTTCTCTTAGTGCTGTAAGCTCTATTAATTTTGCATTTTTCAGGTTTGCACGAGAACCTGCTTCATCAATAACATCAATCGCTTTATCCGGTAAAAAACGGTCAGTAATATATCTCTCCGATAATATAACTGCATTTTTTATTACTTCATCAGTAATTTTAACTTGATGATAATTTTCATAATAATCTTTGATCCCTTTTAAAATTTCTATTGTATCATCTATTGATGGTTCATCTATTAATATAGGTTGAAATCGTCTCTCTAGCGCAGAATCTTTTTCGATATGCTTTCGATATTCTGTTAAAGTAGTTGCACCAATTACTTGTATCTCTCCTCTTGCCAGCGCAGGCTTAAGAATGTTTGCAGCACTCATTGCGCCTTCTGCTTCTCCTGCCCCTACAATATTATGCAATTCATCAATAACCAGTATAATATTACCGTTATCTGTTATTTCTTCAATAATTCCTTTTAATCTCGCTTCAAATTGTCCTCTAAACTGCGTTCCTGCAACTAACGAAGTAAAATCTAATAAATATATTTCACAATTATACAGTTTTGCAGGCACCTGTTTTTCAACTATTCTTAATGCCAACCCTTCTGCAATAGCCGTTTTCCCGACTCCAGGTTCCCCTAGAAGCACAGGATTATTCTTTGTCCTTCTATTTAATATCTGAACTACTCGGTCAATTTCTCTATGTCTGCCAATGACGCGGTCAACTAAACCCTCCTTAGCCCTTTTTGTCAAGTTGACCCCGAAATTATCCAGAAATTTTTTCTTTCTGTGAGCTTTATCATCATTTACTTTTGTTTTAGAAGATTTTCCATCTTTTGCTGAAGAACTATGTGGGTGGTCATTGGATGTCATTTCACCTTGTCCATCAAATAACTTATTAATAAATGAAAACGGGTTATTGTCACCAGCATGATTGATATCACCCATAATATCTAATTTACCATTCGATAAATATTCAGTCATTTGGTTATTAAGACTGTCTAATTGTTCCTCACTTATACCCATCTGACTCATAAACTGATCTAAAGGCTTTATACCAAGCTGCTTAGCACAAGAAAGACATAAACCCTCACTTTTTTGTTTGTCCCCCTCTAATTTAGTCACAAATACTACTGCTATATTTTTATTACATTTTGAACATAACATATATATCTCTCCCATAATTGCCATTCACTTATACTTCCAACAAATTCTTAAAATCTTTTGCATCTTAAAGAATTTATAAATTCTAAACCACGGGCATAAAGCCCGAGATATTTTATAATTAACCAACTTTAAAACTAAATATTATGATTTAAAGTTGGTTAATTCATCGATAACTACATTAATTTATTTTAAATTTAGATATTGATTATCGATATAACGCATAAGTTTTTTCATATAACCTGAACATAGGTTTTAATCTGAATCTTATCCATATTTATCAGTCATTATATCATATATACTTTATAATTTAAATAGATTATAAAATATAAAACCAGCCGGAAAAACAACTGGTTTTGTAACTGCATCATAATATATTTATAATTTTTAAACTAACACAATGCATTACATTACTATTCTGTCTGTTGTCCACTCGCTTTTAATATTTCTCGAAGTGCTGCCGTAGTAATAGGTGCTCCAAGATTTATATGATCCTTTCCATCCATTTTACCCGGATCCCCTATCCCTACAATCATGAAACCATTCATATCTCTCAACACACTCAAAGTATCACCGCTTATCTTTGATGTAAACATATTATTTCCATATTTATCTACTGCATTATATATTTTCTTCCCATCCTTGGTAAATGAACAGTCTACTTTAACATTACTTCCTTCTTTTCCATTCGATGCAACGGCAACGATTCCCAATACTTCTATATCCGGGTTTTTTATAATTTCCACCATAGCCGCTTCTCCTTTACCAGTACCTACATCTCCACAATCATCTACCATAACCACTACCGGATCATAAGCAGCCTTTTTAATCTGTTCAATAATCTCTATCCCTGTAAGAAGGGTAGGGTTACCGGCAGAACGTGATATACATCTACCTCCAATATTACGTGTAGCCGTCTCCACCGCTTTTTGTGCTATGATATCACCATCAGTAACTAAAATCACTTTTCTTTTTTTCAACAAAACACCCCCCGTTATTTTCCCTTAGGATTAAACACAAGAGCTATAATATACCCAAAAAATACTGCTGCTGCAATTCCTCCAGCAGTTCCAGTAATCCCACCGGTAAAAGCTCCTAGCAATCCATTTTCTTTTACTCCCTTCATGGCTCCTTTAGCTAATGCATAACCAAATCCCGGAATAGGAACTGTTGCACCGGCTCCACCATACTTTACCAAAGGCTCATATAAACCTATAGCCGTTAAAAACACTCCCAAAATTACAAATAACACCAATATTCTGGCCGGTGTTAGTTTCGTTTTATCAATCAGTATCTGCCCAATAGCGCATATAGATCCACCAACGATAAACGCTCTGATAAATTCCATATTTTGTCACTCCAATGTATTTTGAATGGTAACTGCATGTGCAATGCCAGGAATAGACTCGCCCTGCTGTGAACTTATAGGACTTAACAGGGCTCCTGTTGCTATAAATAATATTTTATTTAAATTTCCTTTTGTTAATTCATTATACAAATAACCTGCTAACACAACCGCTGAACATCCACAGCCACTTCCTCCGGCGTGAGTGTCTTGTTTTTTATTATCAAATATTTTTAATCCACAGTCGTTATACTGCCGACTAATATTACACCCTTTCTCTTGTAATAATTCCTCTGTAATATTCTTTCCAATCTGGGCTAAATCTCCAGTAATAATCAAATCATAATCATCAGGAATAAAGCCTGTATCCTCAAAATGAGTATATATAGTATCTACAGCAGCAGGTGCCATTGCCGCTCCCATATTGTTCACATCTTTAATACCTAAATCAACAATTTTACCCGTTGTTATGTGGGTTATATAAGGACCATTTTCTTTGCTGGATAATACTACCGCACCGGAACCGGTTACTGTCCATTGTGAAGTTAGAGGTCTTTGTCCTCCATATTCAAGCGGAAAGCGATATTGTCGCTCTGCAGAACAAAAATGACTGGATGTTGCCGCTACTACATAATCTGCAAACCCCCCATCTATCGTCATAGCTGCTAAACTAAGCGATTCGGCCATTGTTGAACACGCCCCATATAACCCAAAAAAAGGAATTTCCAATTCCCTAATACCAAAACTTGAGCCTATGCATTGATTAAGTAAATCCCCTGCAAATACATATTGAATATCTCCTAAAGACAAACTAGCTTTTGTAACCGCTTTTATAATTGTTTCCCTGAGTATTTTACTTTCTGCCTTTTCCCAGGTCTTTTCTCCCCATAAGGCATCCTCTAATATTTGGTCAAAATATTTGCTTAGCGGTCCCTCTCCTTCTTTTTTTCCTACAATAGAGGCTGTAGAAACAATGGACGGAGGATATTGAAGTTTTATTGTTTGTTTTCCTAACCGTTTTGTCGCAGTCATTTGTCCTCCTCCTATCATTTAATACCAATTATAAAAAACGTAATTCCTGCTGCAATAGATGCAATGATTCCATAAACTAAAACAGGTCCGGCAATTACAAACATCTTTGCTCCTACTCCTAGAACATATCCTTCACTTTTAAACTCCATAGCTGGAGAAACAATCGCATTTGCAAATCCGGTAATAGGAACAATGGTCCCTGCCCCTGCATATTTTGCAAGGGAATCATAAAGATCTAATCCTGTAAAAAATGCTCCTAAAAATATCATGATAATTGCCGTAGCACCGGCTACTTGTTCTGTAGAAAGTCCCCGAGCTTTAAAAAAATTGCTTACTACTTGTCCTACAACGCAGATTAATCCACCTACAATAAATGCTATGATAATATTTCTGATAATAGGCGAGTTAGGAGATTTTTTTTGTACATATTTAGCATACTCCTGATTTGTAAAATTTTGTTGCATACAAATCCTCCTCTTTTGTTAAATTAAAAATTTAAACAATACTGATTTCTTCTAATTCATGTATACATTTCAAATGAATACAACTATGCACACTAATACCTATCCAGGTAATCTTACATTCATATAAAGATTGCTTCTGCAAAAGTATAGTAAGCAATGGTATAATGAAAATTGCTATTGCTTTTATGTTAGATATTATGAAATTCTTTTGAATATACAAATACTCCCCTTGAAGGAATCTTGTCATTCATTTTTTTTGTACTCAATACCCAAAAAGCCATCCCAATCAAAACCGTTAAAATCAAAAGTGGATATAATACTTTTTTAAGTGCAATTTTATGCATTGTTTTCACCTCGGTAGATTTTTATTAATATATTATTATGTCAAAATAGTTAACTTAATTTAATTTTATTATTTGAAAAGTTAATTATTAATATTCCATAACGCTTAGAATTATTATGTTGTATTTCATACACTTGAATCTAATTGCCTTAAATGTTTTACGGAAAAATACTCTAATCTATGCCTTTTATAATTTTTTAACAAATTTTATTGCGCCTATTTTGCAAATTTGTGTAACCTAAAATTCATCCTATATTATTATATTTAATTTGTCTTTATATCGTTACATTCTAATGATTTTAAAAATGAAAAAACCCGAAGAATTCATCTTCAGGTTTGTTATTAACTGGCACTGATTCTTTTTTTCATTTCACTAAGTATCTTTTTTTCAATTCTCGAAACTTGAACCTGTGATATACCCAACATATTTGCAATTTGTGTTTGAGTTTTTTCTTTGAAATACCTTAAAATAATAATTTGTTTTTCTCTAGGCTTAAGTGTGTCCAATACCTGCCTAAGTGCAATCCTGTTAATAACTTTGTTTTCATCATCACTGCCTTCATCTATCCTATCAATTAATAAAATAGGCGAACTATCTCCTTCATGTAAAGTAGTATATAATGATTCTGGTGTACAACCGGCGTCCATCGCCAATACCAAATCCTCTACTTCAATTTTCAACTTATCCGCAACTTCATGTACAGTTGGTTCTCTCCCAAGGCTTTTCATTAACATCTCTTTAACTATTCTAGCCTTATTTGCGGTTTCTTTAAGAGACCTGCTTACTTTTATAATACCATCGTCTCTGATAAATCTTTTTATTTCTCCCATAATCATTGGTACAGCATAAGTTGAAAATCTTACATCAAATTTTTGATCAAACTTTTGAATTGCTTTTATTAGTCCAATACACCCAATTTGAAACAAGTCGTCAGGTTCATATCCTCTATTTTGAAATTTTTTTACGATGCTCCAAACCAATCCAATATTCGTTTCAATTAATTTTCCCTGTGCTTCTTTATCTCCACCTTTTGCCCTGTTGATAAGATCTAACGTATCATGGTCCATTCCCTGACTCAATACAATCACCTCTATTCATTTTGAGTCAAATTTAAATTCAAACTAGAACTACTGCCGGGAGCCATTTATCTTTTTTATCATTTTCACTTTTGTTCCTTTATTAAGGTTAGACTCAACTTCAATCTTATCCATAAATGTCTCCATGACTGTAAATCCCATACCTGATCGTTCCAGCTCAGGATGTGTAGTATATAACGGCTGACGTGCTAATTCTATATCTTCTATTCCTTTTCCCTCGTCCTGAACAATAATTTCTACAAAGTCATCAATAATTTTGCACTCAACACTTACGTATCCGTTACAATTTTCATATCCGTGAATAATAGAATTTGTAACTGCTTCTGAAACAGCCGTTTTAATATCCGCCAATTCTTCAATTGTAGGGTCCAGTTGTGAAACAAAAGCTGCCACTACAACTCTTGCAAAACTTTCATTACTGGACTTACTTAAAAATTTTACCTTCATTTCATTTTTTATTTGCATTATTTGTATCCCCCTCACATTTCTTTTAAAGCATCCTGCACATTGTCAAAGATCGGAACTATTTTGTGTAAACCTGAAACAGTTATTATTCTTTGGACATGAAGATTTAAATTTGCTATGCTAACTTTTCCATTTAATTTCTGAATATATTTATATCGTCCAATAATAACACCAATACCTGAACTATCCATAAAATTTAGATTTTCAAAATCAAAGATTAAATTTTTAATTTGATTTCTATTGATTTCACGGTCAATTTTCTCCCTTATCTCTATAGAAGTATGATGATCCAGTTCACCTTCAATCTTTGCTATTAGCGTTCTGTTAGTAATTTGAAAACTTATCTGCAAGTATAACCCTCCTCATTTTGTCATATACTATAGTTATATTCTACATTATTTTGGAATCTCCTTCCAGCAAAAAAGTTTTTTTGTAAAATTTGTATATTAATAATGATAAAAAACGACAGACTATAATCTGCCGTTTTTCAAACAATATAATAACCCATTTTTATTCAATTTTTTATTCTGCCAAATAAAATTATCACTATATTATTCAATCTTAAATCTATCTATCATTTTATTTAATCGCTCTACAACATGAGTAAACTGCTGTGAGAGATTAGCTAACTGTTCAGAAGATGATGCCTGTTCTTCACTTGTTGCCATTACTTCTTCAGTAGAAGCAGCTGATTGTTGTGCAACTGCGGCAATACTACTAATTGCTTCTATTGTTTTATCTTTGTATTCATTCATATCATGAATAGCTGCACTGACATTCTCAACCTGCTCAATAATAGATTCCATTGCTTTTGCTATCTCTTCAAAAGCACTATCAGTTTGAACAACTGACACCTCTTGTTCTCTAAATATTTGGCTTGCAGTATTTACCACCTCTACAGTAGCCTGTGTTTCTTTTTGAATATTGGTAATAATGTTCCCTATCATTCTTGTTGCATCTTTAGACTGTTCTGCCAATTTTCTTACTTCACTTGCAACAACCGCAAAACCTCTCCCGGCATCCCCTGCTCTTGCCGCTTCAATAGCTGCATTGAGTGAAAGCAGGTTTGTTTGTTCGCTTATATTCTCAATCACTTTAATAATTTGTATAATATCCTTGGTTTTATGATTTAATTGATCTATATTCGTTTTAATGGTATTTGCCATATTTACAGATTCTTTTGTTTTTTCATTTAAATTCGTAACGGTAATCACTGCATTGCTACCAATCTGTTTTGTTTGATTGGTTACATCTATTACTACCTTTATATTATCGGATACCTTATTAATTCTACTAGCTAATTGATGTGTAATCTCCGTACTGATTTCCGCCTCTTTTGCTTGTTCATTCGTACCACGTGCTATTTCTTCCACTGCACTGGATACTTGTTCTGCAGCTAAAGCTGACTGTTTTGATACTTCTTTAATCGTTTCAGTGTCCTTTACTACCATTTCAACTACTTGTCTAACATCGGCTATTAACTGTCTGATATTGTCCATCATAATATTAAAACTTCTAGAAAGTTTACCCATCTCATTTTTTCCCTGTATTTCACACACTACCGTTAAATCTCCCTGTTCAGCTTTTTTCATAAGTCCCATTATATTCTGCAATGGATTGGAAATACTAAAGGAAATTACAATTCCAATGAATATCGCAAGTACCGTACATATTATACCTATGATTAATGTCCAGCGTCCGACAGCGTTTATTTCATTCATCAAAGAACGCATAGGAACTTTAGTAACGATTTTCCATCCATTTTCACAGGTAGCGTAAGTTACGAGTTGGTTATTTTTTACAAAATAATCCAAATCTTTTTCTGCATAAATATCGTCTACATAGCTATCGGTAAATTTTTGCCCTAAACTTTCCTTTAATTTATGAGAAATAATGGCCCTATCAGCGTTTACCATTAAAATTGTTGCATCTGCTCCGAGATCAACATCTTTATAAATATTATTCAAGGTGGATTCATCTATTACAAAAATTAAAACTCCGATTGGCTGTGCTGTTTTTCTGCTGATAATTTTTCTCATTAAAAAAATATGTTGGTAAGATTCATTTAATCCCGTAACCCAAACTACTTCATCGCTGTTGATAACCTGTTTATATAGGTCACTGTTATGAAATTCTTCTGTTCCGAAATATTGTTCCAAATCAGTTACTGACCCGTTGGCATATTTTTCACCATCGGTTTTATAAATAATGACTCGTTTAATATCGGTATTGGAACTGGCAAGATTGGTGAGCAGTTGACTTACTTTTCTTCTATTTTCTATTATTTGCATTCCGTCTAATAAATAATGTTCTTTGGACAGAACTTCGCTTATTTCAGTGTTTGTATATATCATTAAAGATAATTTCTCTAGCTCGTCTATTTTTGCATCAAGATTTTTTGTAATTTGCTTTAATAGTTGCTGTGATGAGGTGCCTACTTTTTTTCCACAGTATTCTTAGCACTAAAATATGAAAAACTGCCTACAATAATTAAAGGTACTATACTTAACAATAAAAATGCAGATATTAGTTTAGTTTTGATCCCTATATTCTTCGCTATTCTCAAATTCGGCATAGTGAAATTTAATAATTTCAACTGTTTAGGCCGTTTTATACTTTTAATTTTTTCTAAAAATGCTCTGACTTGGCGTACTAGTTTAGTTTTCATATTTTTCATCTCCTTTTCAGCAGTTATCGGTAATTATTATATCAATATTGAACAGAAACTTTGAAGTTTGAAGATATTGCTAAGGATTATTTATTTGGTTTAATCTATTTTTAGCATATGATGCATATTTGCTATTTGGAAAATAGTTGATTAATTGATTATAATAATCGGCAGCATTCATTTTATCTCCTTGGATCTGGTAGCATCTTGCTGCAAAATACAACACATATTGCGCATTATCCCCTCTGGGATCATATTTTAAAGATTTATTAAAAGCATCTATTGCTTCAGAATATTTACGTGATTCATAGAAGCTATAACCTTGATAGTAAAAGTTTCGAGCAAGATTGGGAATGATCTTTTCATATAATGACTGATATTTTTGCTTTTCTATATCACGGAACTCAAAATCTTTTAATGCTACTAACATGTCTGCCGCTTTTTCTTTATCTCCATTATTATTGGCCTGCTCAATCGCCAATAACTTTTTTACATTGCTGAGATATGCAATATCTTTATTGCTTTGGTCTATTTGCTGCTGAAGTTCTGTAATTTTGCTTTTTGCTGTAGCAATCTGAGAATCGTATAATTCGAATTTCTTTTCATAGTCGGTTTTAATACTATCTGAATAAGCTGTTTTTTCCGCATTATGATTTTTAAGAGCAGTGATAGAATTATGAAAGAAAACATAAGATATAAAAACACCAATAAAAAAGATAACACAAATTTTAAAAATATCTATTTTAAAATGGTCGATATTAATTTTAGGTTTAAAGAAATGTCTTGAAATTGAGGCCTTATTACCGTCTTTCCCGCTTTTTTGCTTTAGTTTAATACTATTGATATATTGCAGATATTGATGGGCTCTTGCAAGATAATCATCACTGTTGGTTATATCAAGCAATAATTCTTCAGCCTCCTTTATCTGCTTTCTTATTATATAGCATAAACTCAGGAGAACTTTTGCTTCTATAAAATCAGGATAGATAGATATAGCTTTCTTTAACTCAATAACAGCAATATCATCACTTTTTGTTTGTATGCTTGTTAGAGCCTGATTATAGAGTTGTACTGCTTTTCTCAAACTGTCAGAATCTATACTATCATTTGCCGTATCCAGAACGTCTATTTCTTTAATGTCTGAGAATCTATATATCTCTTTTTCTACATCCAGCACAGCATTCACCTCTCCCTGTATTAATAGTGTTATTATTAGTATTCAACAGCAGTAGGGATATTCCTGCTTTATTTGTAAAGTTCTTTAAAAATTTTTCGCATTTTACCTATTAAATATAAAGAAATACAGCAACATATTATAAAAGTTCTTATATTTTCCCAACCGTAATTTTGAGCCAAATTTTAAAGTACCGTGTATGTACCCCAATGCTTCATCGCAAATCATAATTCCACCTGCTTTTTAGTAAAAATGTAAAAAAAGATTTAGATTCAGATTTTCAGATTTAGTATCGTAAAATACTAAATCAAACTTTCTGAATCTAAATCTTTTTCTATTTCAAAGCATTCAAACGTTCTACAACTTTTTCAAGCATTTGGGCATACTTTTCTTTCTTTTCCTTTTCTTCTTTCACAACGTGCTCTGGCGCCTTTGATATGAATCCTTCATTACTTAGTTTTCCATTTACTCTTTCTAATTCTTTTGTAAGTTTTTGTTTTTCTTTTTCTAATCTCTCTATTTCTTTCTCTCTATCTACAAGATCATCTAAAGGAATAAATATTTCTGCTCCCTCTGCTACGATAGAGACAACATTCTCAGGAACATTTTCTTTTTGACTAGAGATAATAACCTGGGAAGCTCCTGCCAATTTTTCAAAGAATACTTTGCCATTTTGATAAGTTTCCGTATTTGCTGTTATTACATAAAGCTTTGCCTTTCTAGAAGGCGTAACATTCATCTCTGCTCTTATATTCCTTATACTTTTTATTGTATCCATAATAATACCCATTTGCTTTTCTTCTTCACTAAAACTATATTGTGCATGATATTCAGGCCATGAAGAAATCATAATACTTTCACCTTCATGCGGCAAATGCTGCCATATTTCTTCTGTAATAAAAGGCATAAATGGGTGTAATAGTTTTAATGTATTGGACAAAACATATGTCAAAACATATTGTGCCTCAAGTCTGTTATCGGACTCTTTATCATATAAACGAGGTTTCACTAATTCAATATACCAATCGCAAAATTCATCCCAGATAAAGTCATACAACTTTTGTACAGCAATGCCCAGTTCAAATTTATCAAGATTATCTGTAACTTCTTTTACAAGATTGTTGTATCTGCTAAGAATCCATTTGTCCTCTAACATTAATTGATCTATTTCCGGAAGTTTATTTTCATCTATTTCAAGATTCATAAGTACAAATCTTGAAGCATTCCAAATCTTATTTGCAAAGTTTCTACTTGCTTCTACTCTTTCCCAATAAAATCTCATATCATTTCCCGGGGAATTTCCGGTAGCAAGTGTAAACCTCAACGCATCTGCACCATATTTTTCTATTACTTCAAGCGGATCTATTCCATTTCCTAAAGATTTACTCATTTTACGCCCTTGTGCATCACGAACAATCCCATGTATAAAAACATACTTAAATGGTTCTTTTTTCATATGCTCCATACCTGAGAAGATCATTCTTGCAACCCAGAAGAAAATAATATCGTATCCGGTTACAAGCACACTGGTAGGATAAAAATACTTCAAATCTTCGGTTTCTTCCGGCCAACCTAAAGTAGAAAACGGCCATAATGCCGAACTAAACCAAGTATCTAAAACATCAGGATCTTGTTCGATTTTTCCACCACATTTAGTACACTCGGTTAGATCTTCCTTAGATACGATAGTTTCACCACATTTTTCACAATAATACGCCGGTATTCGATGTCCCCACCATAGCTGTCTTGAAATACACCAATCGTGCACATTCTCCATCCAATTTAAGTAAATCTTACTGAATCTATCCGGAACAAATTGAATAGTACCATTTTTTACCACTTTAATTGCTTCTTCAGCTAGAGGTTTCATTTTTACAAACCACTGCTTAGAAGTAATAGGTTCTACAGTAGTTCCACATCTATAACATTGTCCGACGTTATGAGTGTGATCTTTCGTTTGCAGTAACAGACCGGCTCCTGTAAGGTCTTCTACAATTGCTTTTCTGGCTTCATATCTATCCATTCCTTCGTATTTACCGCCATGCTCATTAATGGTTGCATCATCATTCATTATCTTAATTTGAGGAAGATTGTGCCTTAACCCTATTTCAAAATCATTCGGATCGTGGGCTGGGGTAATTTTAACAGCGCCAGTTCCGAATTCTTTATCGACATATTCATCCGCAATGACAGGAATTTCTCTATTTACTAATGGTAATATCAATGTTTTGCCAATAAGGTGCTTATATCTTTCATCATCAGGATGAACAGCAACTGCAGTATCACCAAGCATTGTTTCAGGACGTGTAGTAGCAATGGTAATGAATTCCTCACTATCTTTCACATAATATTTAACATACCAGAAATGTCCTGCTTTTTCTTCATACTCTACCTCTGCATCTGACAGTGCTGTGATACACTTTGGACACCAATTGATAATTCTATTCCCTCGATAAATAAGGCCTTTATTATATAAATTTACAAAAACTTCCTTTACTGCTTTAGAACATCCTTCATCCATTGTAAAACGTTCTCTTGACCAATCACAGGAATTTCCTAATTTTTTTAGCTGATTGATAATTCTATTACCATAAGTATTTTTCCACTCCCATACACGCTCTAAAAATTTTTCTCTCCCTAAATCATATCGAGTCAGTCCTTCTTCTTTTCTTAACGCTTCTTCAACTTTTATCTGCGTTGCTATTCCGGCATGGTCAGTACCGGGAAGCCATAACGTGCTGTAACCCTGCATCCTTTTCCATCGAATTAAAATATCCTGCAGCGTTTCATCTAAAGCATGTCCCATATGCAATTGCCCTGTAACATTTGGAGGTGGAATAACAATTGTAAATGGTTTTTTATTAGGGTCTACTTCTGCTCTAAAGTAGCCCTTTTCTATCCATTCATTGTACAATCTTTCCTCCACTTGTTGGGGATCGTATGTTTTAGCAATATTTTTATTCTCTTCCACTTATAATTCCTCCTCTATTTCCTATAAATGATTAACAATACACTAATAATAGTTATTGCTAAACCGATAGATTTAAAAACAACTAATTGCTTTTCATCTGGATTATTCCCTTTAATAAGCTTATAAATAACTTCAGCTTTATACCCCATTACTGCACCGCATATTAATAAAAGATAAGGTGTTATATCAAAAATCATTACACGCCTCCTTAAAAATTTAATCCCCGTCCTTCATACAAAGGACGGGGATGTCTCCGCGGTACCACCTTACTTCTCATACTGCACTACCATAACATATTGTGCTCTTCCCATAATATTAGTAAACCAACACAACATGCAACCTGTAAAAAGTATATACACAATATGAGCACTTCATGGCATTAACGAAACCACCGTCACAACTTACCAATACATCAATCAATGTACTTCAGTTGTGAAACTCCGGAGCTACCTTCAGTATCCTTTTTTCCGGAAAACCTTTCAGCCTTTGGGTTCCCCTCTCTTTGGAACAGTTGATACTTACTCTTCTCTTTCATCGCCGATAATATATAAATATTTTTTCATATATCAAAATTGGTCGGAGTGGTGGGACTCGAACCCACGGCCTCTTGGTCCCGAACCAAGCACTCATACCAAACTGAGCTACACCCCGCAAAAATGGTTAAATCTTCTTGTTTATTAACTTCATGATTTCTTATCCTTTAATGATTATAAAGTATTTATAAAAATTTTTCAAGAATTAATTTTATAATCCTTTATTTTATCTTCATTATGCTATCAATACAATCGTCAAATATATTTTTACTATTCCGATTCAGCATCACAGTTAGCATTGGAATATTTAATTTGCGTAAACTGCAAACTGTACCGCAAAAAAGCAAAAACTGCACTTCCAACTGCTGAACTCACAACAATTTTATCCCTATAGAGTACTATACTGCCGATAACCATTAAAATTTCTTTTATTAAAATAATATAAATCGCCCATAAAGGAATAATCTTTTTATATGCCAAACAAAACACAACAGTAAGCTGCATACTTTTATCTGCTAAAGGATCTAATAGTTTACCCCACTTTGTAACCATATTATATGTTCTCGCAATATATCCATCTAAAACATCTGTGATACCCGCAAATATAAAAATAGTTGCAGAAATTAAGTAATTATGTTCTAAATTAGAAAAGAAAAAGTAAACAAATACCGGAATGAGTAAAAACCTAATAAGTGTTAATATATTTGGAATGTTCAATTAATCACCTCAAATAAAAAAATAGTAAGATACATTAATATTGTGTAATTGTATAAATTTATATCTTACATTATATATTATACCCGAAGATAAAGTAAAGATTTAGAATAGAATAAATTCAGAATATTTTAAACCTCCAAACTATATAAATACTCTAATTTCTCCCATACCTTCGGATTAACTTTTTTAAGATTGATTGGTTTAAACGCACGATTTACAAATGCGTGCACTGTTTTTCCTGTCGCTAAGGTTTTGTAATCCTTTTCTCTTATCACTTCATAATAAAAAGTAGCTCTAACACCTCCCAATGCTTGTATCCATGTTTTTATAATTATCTCATCCTGATATTTTGCTCCTTCTTTATACTGACATGCACTTTCTATTAGCGGGAAAAATATACCTTGTTCTTCTATTTCTCTATAAGATAATCCGGTTTCTTCAAAAAACTCTGTTCTTCCAACCTCAAACCATGCAAAATAGTTAGAATGATGTACAATACCCATCTGATCAGTTTCGACATATCTAACTTTGATTTTAGTCTCATTAATATACATACTTAAACCTCCATATGTTAGAGTGCATTTAACTTGTTTGAAGAATATTATTCCAATCAACGTTCTTTCCATAATATTCTTCAAAATTATACTTATAGTACTTTAGTCACCCCGCTGTATACCAACCCTCTGAAGCTATCCATAGTAACGGTAGTACCACTTTTTAAGATTTCTGTGGCTGCCTTCGCATTCGTAATTACAGGTATATCAAGCGTCATGCCAACAATCGCAGCATGGGAAGTGGCTCCACCTCTTTCTGTGATAATACCTTTTGCCTTCTTTAGTATAGGTAATAAATCATTATTGGTTGATGAAATAACCAATATATCTCCTTCGTTAAACTCTCTTAAAGCCTGTTCTACACTTTTTGCAACACACAAGTTGCCACTAGCTGACAAGTGATTGACACCGTTCCCTTCTACTAACACATGCCCAACTAAATGTACTTTTAAAATGTTAGTGGTACCACTTACACCCACCGGCAAACCAGCTGTAATAACCACCAAATCTCCATTCTTTACTATACCCGATTGTACAGCCTTTTCTACAGCATGGTCAAATAAATCGTCAGTAGTTTCCTTCGTCTCAGACATGAATGGATAAACGCCCCAGGTAAGCGATAACTGTCTATATACTTTTTCGGAAATTGTAGTAGCAATAATGGGACATGCCGGCCTAAACTTGGATACCATTCTTGCCGTATGCCCCGATTTGGTTACAGAAATAATGGCTGTCGCACCCAAGTCATGGGCTGTTGTACAAGTGGCATGACTAATCGCATTTGTAACATTAGATAACATGTTAAAATTAGTCATCGCAAATCTTTTTTTGTAATCTATAGCACGTTCTGTTCTTCTAGCTATTGTCGCCATTGTGATTAGACTTTCAATAGGATATTTACCTATGGAAGTTTCTCCGGAAAGCATAATGGCACTTGTTCCATCATAAATTGCATTTGCAATATCTGTAGTTTCTGCACGAGTGGGACGTGGATTTCTTATCATAGAATCTAACATCTGAGTTGCAGTAATAACCGGCTTTCCGGCACTATAACATTTTTCTATGAGCATCTTTTGTATAATAGGAAGGTCTTCAAGAGGAATTTCTACGCCCATATCCCCTCTTGCAACCATAATACCATCACTAACTCTTAAAATATCGTCTATATTCTCAACACCCTGACTGTTTTCAATCTTAGCAATAATTTGAATGTTTGCACCTCCATTTCTTTCAAGCAGTTTTCTAACTTCTAATACATCATAGGCATTTCTAACAAATGAAGCTGCAATAAATTCAAAATCATTTTCAATGCCAAATAATATGTCTTCCTTGTCTTTTTCACTTATGTAAGGCAAATTAATTGCAATGCCCGGTACATTTACACCTTTATGATTACTTACTTTACCGCCATTTTTAACTTCACATTTTATGTCCGTCTTATTTACTTCCATGACGATTAATTCAATTAATCCATCATCAATTAATATTCGATTACCGGCACTTACATCTTTCGGTAATCCTTCATATGTAATAGACACTATCTCATTGTTTCCTATCACTTCTCTAGTCGTTAAAATAAAATTTTGTCCCTGTTTCAATTCCACTGCATTGTCAGCAAATTTTTTGATTCTTATTTCCGGTCCTTTTGTATCAAGAAGTAAAGCAATCGGAAGCTGCAATTCTTCTCTCAGCTGCTTGAAAGTATTTACTCTTTTCCGTTGTTCTGCATGGTCTCCATGAGAAAAATTCAGTCTTGCAACATTCATGCCATTTTCCATGAGTTTTTTTAGTATAGCAGGGTCATCTGTTGCCGGTCCTAACGTACATACAATTTTTGTCTTTCTCATAATTTTCGTCTCCTTTCAAAAATTTAGAGTGAAAAGTTATACTCTTCACTCTAAATTTGCTACATTGATAAAATTTTCGCAAGTTCTAACATATCTTCATTGATAGTTTTTGTCATATCCAATGCTTCTATAATATCAAAATCAACAATTTTATTATTTTTCATTGCTATTACCCTGTTACCAATACCATCTTTCAGCAATTCAACAGCTTTAGCTCCCATCTGACTAGCAATAACTCTATCCATTACAGTAGGACTTCCACCTCTTTGGATGTGACCTAAAACCGTTGCACGTGATTCAATTCCAGTCTCTTCTTGAATCTTTTGTGCCATTTCAACCGCTCCACCGACACCTTCAGCTACAATAACAATATCATGTTTTTTACCTCTATGTTTGCCTTCTATGATAGGTTTTACGATATCTCTGTGAAAATCAAACTCTTTTTCCGGTATAATAATTGCTTCGGCACCATTTGCAATACCAACATATAAAGCAATGTAACCCGCTTGTGCACCCATTACTTCTATAACACTACATCTTTCATGAGATGTTGCCGTATCTCTAATCTTGTCAATTGCATCCTTTACAGTATTTAACGCCGTATCAAATCCTATTGTATAGTCGGTACATGCGATATCATTATCAATAGTACCCGGAATACCAATGGTCGGCACGCCAGAATTACTCAAATCGCGTGCACCTCGGAAGGAACCATCCCCACCTATTACTACAATACCATCAATTCCAAACATTTTTGAAATTGTTACGGCTTTCTTTACTCCAGCTTCTGTAGCAAATTCTTTGGAACGAGCGGTATGCAGTATCGTACCACCTCGATGCAAAATATCGGATACGGTTCTTAAATTCATTTCAAAAATATCACCGTTTATAAGCCCATTGTATCCCTTTCTTATACCCATTACTTTAAGTCCATAATAAATACCTGTACGAACAACAGAACGAATAGCAGCATTCATACCCGGAGCATCTCCACCACTCGTCAATATGCCTATGGTCTTTATTTCAGCCATCAATATCCCCCTTACTTAGCATTTTAGTTAATAAAATGAATAGAGAACTTAGATTATTTAATTAATTAACAAACTTCTCAAAAAAAGGGTTAAAACCCTGTATCAATAATAATACTATGTGCCTCTTCTACTTCAGACTCTGGTACAAGAACCTCATAATAAGTATCATTGTTTTCTATATTTTTACTTATGGGTCGTATCTTTACCAACAATCCCTCTTTTTCCAGTATCTGCTGCAGTTTCATAACAATTTCCTTACTCTGGGCCATATAAACTACAGTCCACATAACAACACGCCCCTTTTTATCAAACTATCTGCACAGGAAAACATATTATTCTCCTACGTTAATGACGCCATGTTTACAATATATAGTAGCCCTTCCTCTTACTTTCATTGCCGATGTGTTTTCAGTAAACTGGGCAATATACACTTCTCCTTTGTCCAGTTTTTCAGTATGATGAAATTTAGTATCCTTTCCCCTTGTTAACCCTATAATATTTACACCATTTTCTTCCGCTTTTACTATGATATAATCTCCCGCTATAGTTCCATATTCTTCATTCATATAAAACACCTCGCACTAATATTATATTATTTTAGTACAAAAATCAATACATTTATTAATATTTTCACTACTTTATCAGCTATTTTTCTCCTATCCGCAATCTACAATTTTTATGCATTCGTCACCTACAATATTCTTTAATTCATTTATCACAACATCATTTAAACTTATCCACATATCTCGGGATGCTATTGTAAGCTTATTTGTATCTTCAAAATAAACGTATACAGGAGTATCTCCTTTAAAAAAACGTAAAATAGGGGCAATTCTATCCAATAAATGATTATTTTCATTCATAATTTTAATATAAAGTTTTTTAATTCTATTCGTCATATTAAATGGTGTTATCTCTTCACATAATATTTTAGGCTGTTCATCTTCTTTTATACTTATTCTTCCTTTTATTATAACAATATTATCTTCCAAAATATAATTTGAATATTTCTCCAACGTCTTAGGAAATATGATGACTTCTATTGTACCGAATAAATCTTCCAGTGTAATAAAAGCCATAAGACTATTATTCTTTGTGATCTTAGTCTTTTTATTAGCAATAATACCACCTAAAGTGACCTCAGCACCATCATATAATACATTAGCATTATGTGACAAATTTGTCTCCGACATATCTTCTGTTAGTGATAAAATATCTGAAACCTTGGCATCTGTCATCTGTTCTAATTGTGACCGATAAGGTTCTAAAGGGTGTCCGGACAGATACATTCCCAAAGTTTCCTTTTCCATAGATAGCAGCGTTTTTGTTGGATATTCATTAATTAAAGGAAAATCGTCGTCAATTGGTATGTTCTGTATATCACTCGACTGGTCACCAAATAGCGAAATTTGTCCATCTAAATTCCTTTTTTTGTTTTGTACTATGCCATCTATAACTTTTTCATATACCGCCATCAGCTGTGAACGATATATTTTGAAACAATCAAAAGCCCCACATTTAATTAGACTTTCTATTAACCTCTTATTTAGGTCCTTATCACTCATTCTTTCACAAAAATCCCTAAAACTTTTGAAAGGTCCTTTCGCCCGTCTTTCCTCAATTACATCCTTAATAATATTTCTTCCTACATTTTTGACGGCTACTAATCCAAATCTAATGCAATTATCAAATACAGTAAATCCATCATAACTCTCGTTAATATCTGGAGGCAAGAGCTTGATTCCTAATCTTTTACATTCTTGAATATATTGTGATATCTTTGTACTGTTATCTAATACGCTTGTAAGCAAAGCTGCCATAAATTCCGTAGGATAATAGCACTTCAACCATGCCGTTTGATATGCAATCACAGCATAAGCCGCTGCATGAGATTTGTTAAATGCATATTTCGCAAAATCCATCATCTCATCAAATATTGCTTCTGCTGTTTGTTCATCTACACCATTTCTAATTGCTCCCGGTACAATGATTTTACCATCTTCATCAACAATACCATAAATAAAGTTATTTTTTTCTTTTTCCATTACGTCCGTTTTCTTTTTTGACATTGCTCGTCTTACAAGGTCTGCTCTACCTAAAGAATACCCCCCTAGTTCCCGAACAATTTGCATTACTTGCTCCTGGTAAATAATACAACCATAAGTTACATCTAGAATACTTTCAAGCAGAGGGTGCTTATACTTTATTGCCTCAGGATTGTTTTTATTCTGTATATAACGTGGAATTTGATCCATCGGGCCCGGTCTATACAATGAAATACCGGCAATAATATCCTCTAACGACTGTGGCTGAAGTTCTTTTATAAATTGCTTCATTCCTGCACTTTCAAGCTGGAATATCCCTTCTGTATTCCCCTGGCATAGTAAATCAAATACTGGTTTCTCATCGAAGCGAATGTTATTGATATCAATTTCTATGTTTTTGGATTGCTTAATCATATTCACAGTATCTCGAATTACCGTTAATGTCCTAAGACCTAAAAAATCCATTTTTAGAAGACCCAATTCTTCCAGTGTACCCATAGGAAATTGGGTTGTAATACTATCTTCATTTTTTTGTAATGGAACATATGTTGATACAGGCTCTTTAGAAATAACCACTCCTGCTGCATGGGTAGAAGCATGACGTGGAAGTCCTTCAATCGCTCTTGCTGTATCTATTAGCAATTTAATCTGATTATCATTTTCATAGAGTTTATTTAATTCACTATTGGTTTTTAGCGCTTTATCTATCGTCATCCCTAATTCGAATGGAATATGCTTGGCAATAACATCAACATCCGCATAGGGAATATTCAGTGCCCTCCCAACATCTCTAATCGCTGCTCTTGCTGCCATTGTTCCAAATGTTATGATCTGAGCAACTCTGTCACTTCCGTACTTTTCTATCACATAATCAATAACTTCCTGCCTACGTTCATAGCAAAAATCTATATCTATATCCGGCATACTAATTCGTTCAGGATTCAAAAATCGTTCAAATAAAAGATTATATTTGATAGGGTCAATGTTTGTTATACCCAAACAATAAGCTACCAGGCTCCCTGCCGCCGAACCTCTACCCGGTCCAACCATAATATTATGGTCTCGTGCATACTTTATAAAATCCCATACAATAAGAAAATAGTCTACATATCCCATATTTTTAATTACTTCAAGTTCATAATCTAACTTTTTCTGAATTTGGGGCGTTACTTCCTGATATCTTTCCCGCAGTCCTTGTTGACATAAAATATTCAAATATTCGAAAGGAGTGTATTCATCCGGGACTTGATAAGAAGGTAAATGTAGTTTTCCAAATTCAAATTCAACGTTGCATTGCTGTGCAATCTTACAAGTATTTTCTACAGCTTCTGGTATATAAGAAAAAAGTTCACTCATTTCTTCCGGTGATTTTAAATAAAACTCTGAGGTTTCAAATTTTAGCCGGTCTTCTTCGTCCACAGTTTTTCCTGTCTGAATACATACTAATATATCTTGATTTTTTGCATCTTCTTTATTGATATAGTGAATGTCATTGGTTGCAACCAGCCCAATACCCACTTCTTTTGAAAGTCTAATTAATTGTTGATTGACAACACGTTGCTCTTTAATACCGTGATCTTGCACTTCTAAATAAAAATTCTGTTCACCAAAAATGTCTACATATTTATATGCAAGTGCTTTTGCTCTCTCATAATCCCCATTTAATAGTGCGCTCGGTATATCTCCACCAAGACAGGCACTGAGCGCAATAAGACCTTCATGATACTTTTCCAGTATTTCGAAATCTACTCTCGGTTTATAATAAAATCCTTCCGTAAAACCCACAGATACAAGATGCATGAGATTTTTATACCCGGTCATATCTTTAGCCAGAAGTACAAGATGTCCCTGTTTTCCATCTAGCTCATTTACCTTATCATGCCGAGAACGTGCAGCTGTATAGACTTCACAGCCAAGAATAGGTTTTATACCATTATTTAAAGCTTCTTTATAAAATTCAATAACCCCGTACATTACCCCATGGTCAGTAATTTCATAGATATCGCCTTCCCGAAACTTTTTCTATCACTATTATAATGTATTTTACAAAAAGTGAAAAGTGGAAAGAAAAAACGAATCCGTCTTTTGCTTTCCACTCCTGGCTAAATTTCAATAGTGTCGACAATCATGATATTTAATTTTTTTGTCAAATCTATTTCTTTAAAAATATTATTTTTTGTTCCATCGTCATTATAAATGATACGCACAACAGGTCTAGTGGGTAAATCTCTGTTGACATCTACAATAATTCCTTTTTCACCCGTACTAAGCACAACACCGGTGCCTACAGGGTATATAGCAATATTTTTTATAAAACACTGCATAACAGTTGTATCAAATTGTTGCCTGCCTAGCGTAACAATATATTCAATAACCTCATGGATTTTTAACTTTTTTCTATATACCCTGTCTGATGTCAAAGCATCATAAACATCTGCTATAGCCACAATTCTGGCAAACAAATGAATATTTTCACCTTTTTTTTGAAGAGGATAACCCGTTCCGTCATAACGCTCATGATGCCCAAGAGCAATATAAGCTGAGGAAGCACTTATGTTTGGGGTGTTTTTTAACATTTCATATCCCAATATTGTATGTTTCTTTATTTCCTCAAATTCGTCATCAGTCAATTGTGACGGTTTCTTTAATATTTCTTCAGGAATCAATATTTTACCAATATCGTGTAATAATACCCCTATTCCCAAGTCCCTCAATTTTAATTGATTAAGGCCAAGTTTCATTCCGGTAATAAGAGAAAGAACACAAACATTTACAGAATGAGCAAAAGTATAGTTATCTACTGTTCTTATATCACTAAGATTCACTAAAATATCTTTATTTTCCAATAAGTCATCAATGATTTGATTTACCATACTGTTTACCTGACCATAATCAAACTGTGAAGTCTTCTTACACTGCTCCATTATATTTTTAATTAAAATTTTTGCTTGCCTTCGAGTTTCATCATTAATAACATCTTCAATGACAATGTCTTTAGAGAATTCATCCTCTACATATATTTCTAATATATTGCAGGCTTCTAAACGATTGATATATGTTTGTTTAAGTTCAACACCAGCAGCTAGCAAAATAAATCCATCTTCTGTATATATCGATTTTGCTAATCGCATACCGTTCTGAGCATTCTTAAGCAGTATTTTTCTCATTAGTTCCCCCTAAAACCATGACAAAAAATAATATCAAAATCTTTAGTTTTATTAAAATATTACAGGATTCGAAAGTTTTCCACAATATTCCTAGATCCCATAATAGTTATTCTATAGAGAGAAAGCAAAATCCTTCTAAAAATTCAGATTTTTTTGAAATAGTTCCCAAGTCCTATATTTACAAGCAAATTGTAGATAATAAACAGTGGAGCGTGGGGTAAATTGGTTATCTATATACTTGTCCACTATTAAACGTCATTTTTTTTGTTTTGTAAATTCTCCGCAATAGCCTGTAACTTTCTCAATCGATGATTAACACCAGATTTACCAATAGGAGGATGTAACATTTCACCTAATTCTTTCAAACTGGCCTCCTTAAATTCTAATCGTAATTTCGCGATCTCTTGCAAACTTTTCGGAAGTTTATTTAATCCTAAAGTATTTTGTATAAATTCTATACTATATATTTGCTTTAATGAGGCCTTTACTGTCTTTTCTAAATTTGCTGTTTCACAGTTTACCACACGGTTCACATTATTTCTCATTTCTTTTATAATCCGAATATTCTCTAACTCCATTAAAGATTTATGGGCTCCTATAATATT
>JASGMB010000024.1 GCA_030156665.1 Clostridiales bacterium | reverse complement strand
TTCACATTAACCACCTCTAGTTGTATTATACTATACTAAATTATAAATATCAATATTGATTTATAACTTTTTATAACTTTTTATTAACTGTTGTCAACCCCCGGTATCAATTCCAAGCCCTAGCTTCATATCATCACTCCAATATTTTTTACCTCACAACTTCATATCTCTATAAATTACTTGGAAAGCAACTCTTCATCTTTTGTTAGTTCTCTTGTCACAATTTCATCCAGTACGTCTGCCGCCACTTCAACCATTTGACTGCATCTTATTTCATCATTTCTGTATTTCTCTTTAAGTAATTTGCAATTATTTGTTTCAAGCTTTTTTTCAAATTGACCAATTAACTCTTGGGACAATAATTTTATCCTATCACTTTCATGAGCCCTTTCTTTAGTGAACATAATCCCTAAAACAGCAAGTGAACCGGTCACTGCACCACATACATCCTCTATAGCCATTCCTCCGCCGAATGCAGCCATTGCTTTGAATGTATCCTTGTTTAGATTTAGCCCATATTCCTCATTGGCTGCATAAATCATCGTTTCTGCACAGTTTAAATCATATTTTTTATCATAATATTTTAACACTTTATCTTTTAACATATCCTATTCCTCCAATTTTAAATTTTAAACTAATAACTATTATATCAGAAATGCATAAACTTTCCTAAAATAAAATTGAAGTATTAGTTAAACTTCTCACCCAGTGTCTGTATTTGCTATGTGTCTTTTTTGTGGAGTGCCTGTAATACAGACTGACATATGATTGTTTGTCCTAAATTATTTAAATGAATACCATCTTCTAATAAATAATCCTTTGTTTTTAATCCAGATAGTTTTTGATGAATATCAACTAATCCAATATTGAGTTCTTGGGCAACATCTTTTATCACATGATTATATTGATCTATTTTCTCCGTACTGTAATCCATTTTGTTTTTGAAATAACCTCTATACTTTTCCGCATTCACATATGGTAAAGTTAATATGAAAATTTTGGCACCTTTATTTTTAATATTTTTAATAATAAACTTTAAATTTCTCTTATATTCCTCTAAACTTATTAAGTTATGCTCGGTACCTTCCAGCGCTATTTTAGCATCATTCGTACCTATCAATATAAAAGCAGCATCAAAGTCTATATTTAAAACTGAATCATACAATCTTTTTAAAATATCAAAGGTAGTATCTCCAGAAATAGCACTATCAATAAAACGAATATTAGAATAATCTTGAAACATACATCTTAACATATTCAAATAACTTTCTCTATCACTTGTCAGGGAATCCCCAATAAATATAATACTTTTGTTATATGTTGACCCGATATTGTCAATAAGAACATTATGCTCTTTCTTAATGCTTGCTACAAGATTATTTACAACTTCTTCATGTTTCTTAATAAGCGTTTTACAATAAAATTCATCGATATTATAAAACTTTGCTATTCTCTTAAAATCTTGCGGATGAATATTTAAACCGGAACGTTTATACAAGTTAAATTGAATTAGAAAATCAGTACTTAACGGACTTTCCTTCATAAAATATCATCTCCCTAACAATATATTTGTGTCTTTGATACTCTCATTTTTTAAAACCCTAAGCATAAATCCTTTTAGAAATGATTTATCGTATTAATATATTCTATATAAATCAAGGAAATCCTTCTATAATTATCCATTTTATTGCTTGAATCATCACCAAAAATACCCATCTCAATAAGATAGGTATTTAAGAATAAAAATTAAATTTTTTCATTTTTGAGCGTTATAGTACTTTTTCACCTTTCTAGTAAATTTTATTCTAGTATTGAAACACGATTACATTTTAGATATACTATTCATAAAAATAATCAAAATAAAGTTTGCAACAACATTAAAGAAGGGGAAAATTATGATAAAAACAAAGTGGTTAACGCAAGGCAATGATTTATCAGATGCTTATCAAATCCGGGAAGAAGTCTTTGTCAAAGAACAAAACGTCCCGATGGAATTAGAAAAAGACGAACTAGACCCAATCGCACAACATATTGTCGTATATGAAAATAATATTCCGCTGGCCACCGGTCGCCTTGTCATTCAAGATGGACAATACTTATTAGGAAGAATTGCCGTGTTAAAAGAACATAGAGGCAAAGGTTTAGGAGATTTAGTAGTTCGAATGCTTGTCCGTAGAGCTTTTGATTTAGGTGCTAAAGAAGTTCACCTACATGCTCAAACAAAAGTTCAAAAATTTTACGAGAAACTAGGCTTTACCGCTTACGGAGATGTTTACCACGAAGCTAACATTGAACATATTAATATGGTAAAAAGAGAAGATGTTAAGGGAGATTGTTGCTCATAAATATTTAACTTTTGGCTATGGGAAGCAATGCTCCCTTAACTCATCTAAAATGTTTTTTAATATTTATTTTTTTTTTTGCTAATTTTATTAATAATTAATGCAATCGCGCCATCACCTGTTACATTCGCAGCGGTTCCAAAACTATCCTGTGCAAAATGTAAAGCGATCATTAGCGATGTCTGCACTTCGTTAAAACCTAACATGCCCTGCAACAATCCGAGAGCTGCCATAACACCTCCACCTGGGATTCCAGGAGCTGCAACCATCGTCACACCAAGCATAAGAATATAAGGAAACATCATAGAAAATGTCGGTACCGTACCGAACATCACCATTACCACCATCGCTGTAAGTGTAAGTGTAATGGTATCTCCTGCCAGATGAATGGTTGCACATAACGGGGTAACAAATTCATTTACTTCTTCACTTACCCCATTATTGTTAACACATTTTACGGTTACAGGTATTGTGGCCGCACTTGATTGTGTCCCGATTGCCGTAAAATATGCAGGCAGCATATTTTTTAGCGCCTTAAATGGATTTTTCTTTGTAATAATCATTACATTAAAGTACTGGAATAGCACATATGTGATTTGTAATGCAACAATTAGAAGAATCACCTTACCGAAAGTAGAAATAATGGTTCCTGCTTTTCCTCCAGCAGTCAAACTCGCAAATACACCCATAATGTGTATTGGCAGTAATGGAATGATAACCTTTTCTATCGTTTTTTGTATAACACCTTGAAAATCTTTCAACATATTATACAAGCTTTTCCCCTCTATATGTGTCATACCTATTCCCAATAAGAATGCTGTTACTAGTGCAGTCATCACCCCCATTGCAGGGTCAATGTTGATATCAAAGAATGCATTGACTGCATTTTCCGTTGTATTAAGCGTGGTATTAGGGTCAACAATTATTCCTAAAAGAACAGCTGTAACGATAAACGCTAATGTTCCTGCTGTAATAGTTGATAAATAAGCGATTGCCGTGGTAATTCCTAAAAGCTTTCCTGCACCTTTGCCTAATTCTGCTATTCCAGGTGCTACAAAAGCAAGAATAATAAATGGAACAATATATTTTAGAAATCCTCCGAAGATGCTTGTATAAGTTGCCAACACTCTTACAACAAAAAAATTATTTGCTGTCATTGAAACATAACCAATCATGATACCTAAAATAATAGCAATGACCAGCTTAGGTAATAGTCCTATTCTTTTCAATATTCTTCCTCCTCTGTAAAATTAATCTTTTTTGCTTTTTGAAAATATAATGGCAAAATAAAGCAAGAAACATTATTTTTAAGACAATAGGATTATACCAGATAATTTACATAAAGACAATAGTTTTTAAAAACATTTGTCCACTATACAAATACAAAAATTTTTGCATTTATAAAGTGATGCGTTGTACTACTAGTTAAGCCTACAATCTACCCTCTCAAAAAAATTAAAGCGCCATTTTGTTTGCTATAAACGGCGCTTTAACTTATTCCTACCTTGTATCAGGAATTATGCTGTCAACCAGTGTTCGAAATTCATTTCCTAGTCCCTGCATGGTTCTTCCATTGTTCATATCTCTAAACAGTCTATCAATTCTTCCATATAAGTCTGAAGATTCAGTAACAGCTACTTTTGTTACATTTGGTGCCATACTTTTAACCTTTTGGACTACATTATTTCTTATCGTTTGATTTCTATTGTAGTTATAACCTCTTTCCATATTAAGACCTACAAGGGCAGTATTCCCACTTATTACAACAGTTGCTCTTTTTATTTCTTTCATTGCAGCCAATTGATTTGCTATATTTTTTGCATTTCTGTTAGCACCAGCACCCATTGGTATATTATTAGCATCCGGTGTTCCTATGAGATTATATCGATTATCCATACCTACAGTTCCCGGTCCGCCCATTCTCTCCGGAATACCATATCTTCCAGGTACATTAGGTGCAGGCGTAATAGGTGTTCCTAGCCTATCAAGCTGTGTTCCTGAATTTCCCGGTGTACCGTATCTGGTAGGCTCACCATTATACCCAGGATATCTAATAGGTTCACCGGCTTGGTTCGGTGCAGGTCTTTGTGCTGCCCGACATCCTATCATAACTACAAGAAAAGTTAAACTTAACATTAAAAGTAGTGTTTTAAAAAAAGTTTTTTTCAAGTAAAACACCTCCCAGTTATATTGTTTTCATAATATAAATTTTTAATATAAGTATTTATGTTAAACAATCTAAAAATTATCTTAAGTAAAATGAAATACCTCTTTTAGTTTTTATTGACATTATTTGTAAATACTTATATTTATATAGCAGCTTAATTCATGGATAATAGTATAAAATTTTACATTATAAACCATATTTTTTGTATAAAATAAGACAATCGCCTTCGGCGTATTGATGTGCCTTTCGGCACAAAAGTCTAATGCTGATTGTCTTGATATTACCCTTCGCTTCATAATAAAAGAGAAAGTGACATGGGAACGTTGCTTGAGCAAATCGAATGCTCACGTCCCCATATCACTTTCTCTTTTACTTACAAATTTTTGTACAAGTTATCTCCCAAATAATATTATCTATTATTGTATATCGCTAGCGTCCACCACTTCTACTTGTAACATCTGTCCTTTTCCTTCGCCGGTATCCGGCTCTAGCACTAAAATATCTCTACCCGTACGAAAAGCATAAAAGTGAGACCTTAATTCATTTGTGGTAAACACAGCCTTATTGTCATCCAGCTTTTTGATTATTTTTTCATTAGAAGACATTCTTATTCGTTTGTTATTCTCACCAATGAATGCTAAATATTCACCTATTCCCAGTCGTACATAATTCGTTGTCAGAACCAAGTCACCATAGTCATTGATTTGATACGGGATAAAATAGGTAACTACTGTTTTGTGATTAGGTAAAGACGTCATATTCTCTTGTTTAAAATATACTTGTGGTACAGTCCTTCGTTCTATAAGCATTCCTTCCCTAACTTCTACTTTTCCATCCGGGACAAAATCTTGCTCCCAATATGTTTTCACAACATCATTGCTTACACCAATCAATCTATAATGTAGATGCCTTTGTTTAGGATTACTCGAAGAAATAAGTGCAAGCTTATTGTGATTTTCCGGAAATTCAATTGTTGAAACCGGATGAGGTTTATCACTATTTTCCAGCAAGCTACTATATATCATCTTATAATTTCCATCTGAGTTGGCATTCCATATCACTGCAAGTAAATTGTGTTGCTTTCGATCCGGCTTATCCAAACGGAAGAAATTGACCCACTGGGAAGACTTGTTCTGTTCTAAGGTAACAGATTGCTGAGTAAGTGGAGTCCCTAAATTGGATGAATCACCGTTAAATGTAGAAAGCAATATATTCAGCCTGTACGGAATCCATATTAAAAAGAGAAAACTAACCAAAACAATAGATGCCTTTCCTATTACTATCCAAGGAAATATACTTTTATGCTTATTACCCCCATATGACTGGTCACCGACTCTCTTATGCACCATTTCTCTTTGTGAGTTAAAATGCCAATGGGAAAAGAATTGGTCAGCTTCACAGCGGGCATCTTTTAGTTTTTTTTCTAACTCTTGATCATGCATAAATATCTTCCTCCTCGGATAACATATCCTTTAACATTTCCCGAGCCCTACACAATCGGGTCCGTACAGTACCTTCTCTGAGTTTTAAAATTCCTGCAATTTCCGTGGTAGACAATCCTTCAAGATAATATAGACTTATGATGATTCTATATTTCACAGGTAAATCCATCACTTTTTGAAAAACTTCTCCACCCTCTACAGCTTCAAATAATCGGTTGGTTGTATTTCGCATACTATCTAATTGTTTAATATTACCCCATGGAAGCAAACGCCTAAAATAAGCTGAGCGTAGATAATCACGGCATAGATTTACCGTTATACGGTAAATCCACGTGTAATAAGCACTGTCATGGCGAAATTTATCTAAATTTTGGTATACCCTATAGAAAACCTCCTGACCGATATCTTCCGCTTGATAGCGGTCTCGCACATGATAGTAGGCCAATTTTAATACTTTATTCCCGAAACGGCGCATCAGATACTCTAACCGCTCATCTTTTTGTATTTCAGTTAAGCGCTGGGCATTGGATTCGACTTTCATGCTGAGTCAACCCCTTATGACGTTTGGATTCTATTGCTAACATTAGCCAGCTCTAATTTCCTGTTTCATAAAATAGATATAGGCTATCGTAAAACAAATCATATTGATTGCAATTAAACCGGTTAAGTGAGGCCAGATTAACAATAAGCTCTGTCCAAGAGGCAATATGCCGGGGATTGCTCCCTCAAGCTGACTAGGTAAAATAGGCCCTAATGTTCTTACGCCCGGATTCAAAATAGTAACTGTAGCTTCATCATATAATTGAGTAGGTGACAGACGGCTTAAATTTTGTCTCACTTGCTGATTGTACATGGCTGTAGAAATAGATGCTTGATCATTTATTGGAAATAGACCATCCGCTACTAATCCTGCCAATAAACTCAAAAATACAGCTAAGAACAGCCATAGGGCAATTCCTGCCAAAGCCGATGTAGCCGTTTGTCGAAATAGCAATGAAAACAGCAGGGATATTGCAAGCCACAAGGACATATACACTATTGTAAAGAATATAAATATTAGTATTCTCATTAGTTCTTCAAATGTAGGAGGAATACCAATCATTATAATCCCCAATCCTCCTACGGCAAGGCCTAAAGATATCAACATGACAGCTAAAACTGTAATACCTGCTAAAAACTTTCCATTCACTACCGCATCACGATGAATAGGTTGAGCTAAAAGTCTGCTGAGAGTTCCTCTTGACCTTTCACCGTTAATCCCATCAAACCCCAATGCCAGACCAATGAGAGGACCCAAAAAGGAAATAAATGAAAGGAAAGAAGGTAATGAGCCTCCACTACTTGTAAACAACCTGAGAAAAACAAATTTATTTCCTTCCTGCGCAATTGCTTGCTGAATTCCTTGGGCGGCACTATACGCACTGCCAAGTCCGGTTACTGCTACCAGAAGCAAGATGATAACAAATCGTTTGCTTTTAATATGATCTGCTAATTCCTTTCGATACAGCACTCCAAGTCCTGTTTGTCCCATCCCCATTAACTCACTCCTTCCTTAGCAAAGTAGCGACGATATATATCATCTAATTCTCTTCCCCGCAATCTCATATGTAATAAGGTGAAGTTGTGCTGATTCAGTAAGCTTACTAACTGTTTGCGAATATCCACCTTAGAACTGATTGTAATCATCCCTCCATGATGTTTTATACTTTCTACACTATCCATGCCTTTTATCAACTGAAGTAAAGTTTCATTTTCAGGATCAATCTTTACTTCTAAAACTTGGGGTTGATTTTCAAATACTTGTTCCCCTAACGAAGCAATTGGTCCCGAAGCTAAAAGCTTCCCTTTTACAAAGATTCCCACCCTATCACATATTTTCTGTACTTGATAAAGCAAATGGGAAGAAATAAGTACTGTTCGTCCGTCTTTTCTTGAAAGCTCGGTAATCAAATCCAGCATTTCCTGTATTCCTTCCGGGTCTAAGCCTAACGTCGGTTCATCCAGTATGATAATTTGTGGATCTTTCATTAACATATCTGCAATGCCTAGCCTCTGACGCATACCTCTCGAATAAGTGCCGACTTTTTTATCTCCTGCCTCCACTAATCTAACCCTTTCAAGCAGAGCATCAATTCTTTTTTCAGTTTCTTGACGGCTAAGACCATTCAACTGAGCAACATAACGTAAATTTTCTCTTCCGGTCATATCCTGATAAAAGCCTACATTGTCCGGAAGATATCCAACAATTCTTTTTACTAATATAGGTTCCCGCGTCGCATCATGCCCGGCAATCCATGCTTTACCTTCTGTCGGTTCAGTTAGACCAAGCAGCATCAGAATAGTGGTTGTCTTCCCAGCACCATTTGGTCCTAATAAACCAAATATCTCTCCTTTTTCAATTTTTAAATTAAGTCGGTCAACAGCAGTTAAACCGTTATATTTCTTTGTCAAATTTTGAGTCTCTATAATAAATTGCCCATCCCTCATGGTTATCGTCTCCCATACTTCTTAAATGTCCAGGATAGTCCCGCAATTAATAATACTATGATCAATATTCCTACTATGCCCCAGACTGTCGAAGTTTTAACCATTGTTCTAAGTTCTATATCACTACTGGTTTCAGGTGTGCTGGCTGTCAACTTAACTACATAATCACCTGCAATCGCTTTATTGTCCGGCTTTATATATGCTTTAATTTCTTTAGACTCTCCTGCCGGCAGCACATCCAACTGTTCTGGTTCAAAAGTAACCGACCAGTTTGTCGGCTCCCATGAAGAAAATTTGACATCCTTCAAATCCGCACTACCGTTGTTTTCAACGATTAGCGTCGTAACTTTTTCTTTACCCGCATAGGATTCTACATTCAACCGCCCTGTCGGTGTCGTTAAGTTTATATCATAAGTACCGGTTATTACTACCTTTAATTCGGTAGAAAGCTGTTCATTAGGCGATACCGCAGTAATCGGTATTGTATATTTGCCTGCTTTTACCTGTTCCGGTGGTCGTATTTCTACATCTAATCCCTGACTTTTATCCGGTTCCAGGCTGATACTTGCAATTTTTTTATTTTCATAGGATGGAGAAAAGGATACTTCCCAACCTCTTGGTACCTTTGCACCAAGACTGTAAGATTGGTCTTTACTGCGATTATTTGTTAAATCTACACGGAATTTAAAACTGGCACCACCTGCCCCTTGCAACTCAGGATATTGAGCTATCAGCTTACCTTGACTCTCAGTTTCTTTTTTTACTTTTAAGTCTAATGTTAAAGTATCGCTTACACTTTTTCCACTAGCCGCTACAATAACCTGATAATTTCCCTCCGGTGTTTCAGAAGGAATTTGTATTTTCAAGTCTACACTTTGAGAGTTTTTATTTTTTACAAAGATTTGATGTACTTTTTTACCTCTACCTTCAAAGGAGCCTTCCCATCCCTCAGGAATAGATTTTACAGATAAATTTATATTTTGTGAAGACATTCCGCTGTTTTCGATATCTAAAGGAAATTCAACAGTTTCACCGGCTTTTACAGTAATACCAGAATATGGTGTGCTGATTGTCAATACATCTTGCGCCTGAACTGCATTCATTTCTGTACTAAATGGCACGCTTACCGCTTGAAAAATTAAAATTAAAAACGTTAAAGTAAATGATAATAGAATTTTTTTAGAGCAATACTTAGATGAAATTCTTGTACGCATAAAATTCCTCCTTTTATATAGTAATTTAAAATTTCTTTCATATAGTTAGACGAAATAAAAATTTTAAACGTTACAAATTTATTCTTAAAATTTAGAAAGCAAAAAAAGTGACGCCTTTCTCTTTTAAAGCTATGTCTTAAATGATAATAAAGTTTTCTAAAAAATCATTTTATAATGAAGCCTTTTTAAAACACATAACGGAAATTATAAATAAGTTTATTCACAGAATACAAAGGTTTATAATTTCCTATGTGTTATAAAAAAGGTAATGCAAAAATTGCTTTTACATTACCTTTTTTGTATTGTCAGCTTGCAATACTTTCTTCTTCAGGAACCGTAATTACTGCAAGTACTTCATTCGCGTCATGATGAATCTTTAGGTGTGCATCTAACTGTATATCCCGTACCGTAATCGGCTGACCGGGTTTTTTATTTTTTACGTTAACAATGATGGATTCAGGTAAGAAATCAGTTTCTCCTGATACCTCCAATTCAGAAATGAAAATTTGTAATAATAATTTTTTCTGTTCAAGTGCCTCTTTACCTTTATATACTATCGGAAGTTTTACATTTACACGGTCTCCTTCTGTAATAACTTGTATATCGATATGCATAATATCTCCTGTTATCGGATCACGCTGAACTTCTTTAATAATACCATATTTCTGCTCTTCTCTGATTTTAAACCATATTTTTGCACTTTCGTCGTGTTTCTTCAAGAACCTTTTTAACTTTAACATTTCAAATTTTACCGGCAGCCCCTTTTCAAAACCTTCACCGTAAATCACACCTGGTGCAAAACCATCCCGTCTCGCCTTTTTAGGTTTTTCCTTCCTTTCAATTGCTCTGATTAAAATCTCTTCCATAATGTTTCTCCCTCCTACTGTACAAAAGTATTGTAAGATTCGAAATATTAAGAAAAAGATTAGTTATTTTTTGAACACCTTTCTTTGCATAAAAGAAGCTCATACGTATTTAGATAGGGTCAAGTAGGCTATGCAATAGGAAAGAATGCTCTCTGCTCCTTGATTTAGGTTCGGACCGTTTAACGTTATACCATCATAACAGCCACCAGTATCAGAATCAATAAGACAAATTTTTTTAGAGTTGTATCCTCTATACCATTCAAAACATATCTTTGCTTTATCAAAATATTTTTGATCTTTTAAAATCTCATAGGCTTTAAGATAGGTTAACATCATTTCACAGGCTTCAATAGGCTGCTCATCAAAGGATGCCGGCTCTTTTCCCTTAGCCATCCACCCATGACATCCTATAGGCTTAAAGTATCTATTTTTTAAAGTGATTTTTTCAAGAAAATTCAAGCTTTCTAAAGCAAAATCCAGATAATCCTGTTTATTTAACACCTGGTATGCTGTCAGCAATGACCACGGCAGTACGGCATTACTATATGTGAGATGGTCCTCAAACCAGTTCCAATCAGGGCTGCTGTGCTGTTGATATTGCTGTATGAGAGGCTGTACCAATTGTTCAATGTGATCTACAGTGATATTTGCTTTACAATACTCATCTACATAAGTGTTATTTTCACTCTTTCCTATACTACCAAGTTGAAAATGTTTATGCTCTTGTCCTGATATTAAATAACCTAATCCTATGGCCGTATAAGCTTTTCCTCTAAGCCATTTAAGACTTTTCGTATTGGGTAAAGCTTGACTAAGTATATATCTACATGTATGTTTAATATTTTCTGGAATAGAAGCTGTCGCCAAGGTATAACCCAGTGCCCATATACATCTGCCAAAACAATCTTCCGAACCCTCTTCTTCAATAAATTCTCTATGATAGTTCATAAAATTTTTGAATCTGCCTTTTGAATTTTGGGCATTGAGTAAAAAGGATAAATATCTGTATACTAAATCGAGATATTTTTTTTCTTTAAATTGATCATATAACATAACAGCTGCTATCAATGCCCGTGCATTGTCATCGGTAGTGTAACCTTTCTTAGGGTCAGGAACGCCATACTTACAATGTTGAAACATTCCGGTATCATCAGTGAGCCTGAAAATATGTTCAACATTAAACTGATCCTGAGCCAATATCACCATTACACAACCCTCTCCTTATATGATTGATTTCTTTCAACCACATCTATAAATAACTTTGTATACTGCTTTGCAACGTTATTCCACATCATAGATTTACCAAAACTCATTGTTTTGTTTTCCATTTCTCTTTTGCGTTCGGGATGTTTCAATATTTCTTTTATACAATTTGCCAAGGATTTTGAATCTCTGAAATCCGCAAGTAATCCTCTTCCTTCTGCAAGCATTTCTTTAGCATAACTGTATGGTGTTGAAACAATAACTCTTCCATAACCTACTGCATAGGCTAACGTACCACTTACAGCCTGATCTTTTCCCAAATATGGTGTCATATAAATGTCGGACAATTGCAGATACTGTATGATCTCTTCTTTTGTTAAATATTTATCAATAAACTGAACATGTTTTTGGATTCCCAATTCGGATACTAAATTTAGCAATTTCTCCCGATACGATTCACCCATTTCTTTTTTTACACACGGATGCGTTTGTCCAAGAACGAGATACAAAACGTCATCATGTTCTTTTACAACTTTTGCAACTGCTTCAATACCGTACTCAAGACCTTTGCCCGGGCTTATCAATCCAAAGGTACTGATAATCTGCTTTCCTTTGTATCCGTGTTTTGCTTTTAATTTTTCCCTTGAATCTACTATGCGAAGCGGTACACCATGGTGTATCACCTCAATTTTTCTTAAATCTATGTCATAAACCCCTGTCAATATATCAATTGTATTTTTGGCCATGGTCACTACCTTTGCACTTTTTTTGCACAATAAATGTAAAATCTTTTTTTGCTTTTCAGTAGGATTTGGTAATACAGTGTGTAAAGTAGTTACAAAAGGAATTTCTAATTTTGCAATAAAATCAATAAGATATTCCCCGCTCTCCCCTCCAAAGATACCATATTCATGCTCTATCACTAAAAGATCGATATCTGACTTGTTCAATCTTACAGCTAAGCTATTATAGTTCTCACGATCAAATTGATTGAGTTCTGCAATGACATGTTTATCATAAGTATATTGCTCATTACTTACTGCAATAACTTGAGGCATTTCTAACAATTGCATATTCTCCAATTCGTTTACCAAATCCTGTGTAAATGTGGCTAATCCGCATTCTCTAGGCGGATAGGTGCTTAAAAATGCGATCTTTCTCTTTCTATTCTTTGTAACCACTCAAATATCCCCCCATATTTTTATACTGCAATCATCCTGTTGCTGTCTTGCGTATAAACCGTATTAAAAATTTCTTTATTTCCACCTATTCTACAGTTGGATACTACAACCGTATTAATTAACTTAACACCCCTATTCACCTGCACACTGTCCCATAGGATACTTCCAATGATTCTGCTTTCCATTCCGATATATGACCCATCGCCAATTACTACATTAGGACCAACAAAAGCATTTGCTTCAATACTCACATTGTCGCCAATATAGACCGGACCGATAATTTTTGCTTCAGGATGAATTCTTATATTCTTTCCTTTTAACATGAGATTACCTATAAAGCTGTAACTCTCTTCAATACTGTCGTTAAATATTTTGCACAGCCCGGTCATGATATCTTTATGCGCTGCAATATATTTTTCCGGTGTGCCAATGTCCAACCAATAGGCATCATTCTTATACGCTGCTACTTTATAACCTTTGCGCAGCAGCATAGGATACGTTTCTTTTTCAATTGAAACTACCCGGTTTGCAGGTATTTCCTTAAAAATTTGAGGTTCGAACACATACACTCCTGCGTTAATATAATTGGAAGTAATTTCATGAGGTTGGGGTTTCTCTTTGAATGATGTTATGTAATCCTCTTGATCATACTCTATCACACCGTATTGTGACGGATTTTTTACATTGGTAACAACAATTGTTGCGAGTGCCGATTTACTTTTATGATATTTTATCAATTGGTCAATATTGATATCTGTTAAAATATCCGAGTTTAATACAATAAAAGTATCATCGAAATATTTTTCGGCATTTTTGATGGCACCACCGGTACCAAGCGGTATGTCTTCAGATATATAATTTATCTTTATGTCAAACTGACTCCCATCTGCAAAATATTCTTTAATATAATTGGATTGATAACAAGTACTAAGAACAATTTCTTTGATTTTGCTTTTTTTAAGATTGGCTATGGTTCTTTCCAGAAGTGGTTTGCCCATAATTGGTACCATGGGCTTAGGAAGACGATTTGTAAGTGGCTGTAATCTGGATCCTTTGCCACCGGCAAGAAGTAGTGCTTTCATATGCATTCCTCCTTTAAATAATATTTTACAGCTTTAAAATAAAACATCACTTTAAAACTTAAATATTATAAAAAAAAGTAACACATTTGAAATATTCTATTAGCACTCACTAATATCGAGTGCTAATAATTTAAATTTAATTTAAAATACTTTTTTTGTCAAGAGGAAATTGAAATTTTTTTTAGACATGATAAAATAAATACAAAAAGAAAGCTTAAAGTTTTATATACTAAGCTTCAAAACGTTTATATGATATTCATCACTAACGTTCATTTTAAAGGAGGCTTACAGTATGTCACAAAACAACTTTCAAACAAAATTGAAAAGCCACAATAATACTTATAAAGAGTTATTTAAAAGACATCCCAGCAATCCAATTCTGACTGCAAAAGATTGGCCTTATGCTGCCAATACCGTATTCAATCCAGCTGCAACCATGTATGACAATAAAGTATTGCTGCTTGCAAGGGTAGAAGACAGGCGCGGCTTTTCACACCTCACCAAAGCGGTCAGTGAAGATGGAATCAGCAATTGGAAAATTGATCCTATTCCAACCTTTGAATCAGATCCTGTACACTATCCAGAAGAGGCCTGGGGAATCGAGGACCCAAGAATCACATGGATAGAAGAACTGGGGAAGTGGGCAATTACTTACACAGCATATTCACAAGGCGGGCCTCTAGTCGCCCTGGCGCTCACAAAAGATTTTGTACACTTCGAACGTTTTGGTACTATCATGCCGCCGGAAGACAAGGATGCCGCCTTATTCCCAAGGCGATTCAATGGCAAATGGATATTGATACACCGCCCTATACCTTCCTATCAGGGTTCCGGGGCCAATATATGGATTTCACATTCAAAAGATTTAAAATATTGGGGTGACCACCAGATTCTTCTAAATGCACGACAGGGTGGCTGGTGGGATGCTAATAAAATAGGTCTTTCGCCCCAACCGCTAGAAACTGATGTAGGATGGCTCATTCTTTATCATGGAGTAAGACAAACCCCTTCCGGGTCTATTTATAGGCTGGGCTTGGCCCTGTTAGACATTGAAAATCCAGCTAAGGTTCTAAGAAGAAGCGATGAATGGATATTCGGACCTTTAGAGTCCTATGAAAGGTATGGAGATGTTGCGGATGTAGTATTCCCCTGCGGTTGGGTATTAGATGAAAAAAGCGGCATTGTTAAAATGTACTACGGTGGTGCGGACAGCTGTATAGCCGTTGCAACGGCAAGCTTGAGCGATTTGCTTGAATATATCAAAAGATGCCCTGAACCCAAATAAAATATAAGTTTAAAATAGCTATAAAAGTTGGAGTACACACTCCAACTTTTAAGTATAAAATATTTAAAAATATTTTTATGCTGCATGGAGATATATTTAGAGATATTCCACCGGCTCTTTATCTTATTATGAAGCAAAGCGTAATATCAAGACAATCTACCTTAATTTTTTGTGCCGATAGGCACATCAATTCGCCGAAGGCGATTGTCTTATTTCTCGTACAAATCATGCAAATGATGAATAGCATCATTTATTTTACTATAGATTAATTCACAGGGTAAAAACCACGGCTTTGATGTAACTTCAACCGTCAGCGTATTTTTCTCTTCATTCCACTTATAATATCCGGCAATACCTGCTCCTGAAATATCTCCCTCATTTTCTGCCGGAACAGCAATGCCATATTCTTTAAGGTTTTTCTTTAAATTATGAAACACATCATATGTAACACTATGATAGGTCACAGGTCTGTATGACACTATACCACTCTCCCATCTCTATTAATTGGAATAAAATATTTTACGTTGTGCTAATACATTGTATGGTTTTGAAAGTAAAAAAGACACTAGGAATTGATATATTTATTTATAAACTCACCGAATATTTGGTATAATATAGTACATACATAAAGTCATTTTTATATTTTAATTCATTATTGAGGTGTTTAGGATGTGTGGCCGTTATGCACTCACGGTAGATATTCAAGCCATGTTAGATATACTGATGAACCGTTACAATATGAAAATTGCTCTTCCTCTTAATGAATACAGACCCCGTTATAATATTGCCCCCGGACAGCAGGTATTGGCTGTGATTAATGACGGAAAACAGCACCGAGCAGGCATGCTCCATTGGGGTTTTATTCCTCCTTGGGCACAAGAACCTTCGATAGGATATAAAATGATTAATGCCCGCTCGGAAACCCTAGCTGAAAAACCCGCATTCAAAGCATCTTTTCAAAATCGCCGATGCACTATTTTAGCTGACAGCTTTTACGAATGGAAAAAAGAAAAGAATAGAAAGGTTCCTATGAGAGTAAAACTAAAAAACAACCAGGTATTTGCACTGGCAGGGCTCTGGACAAGCTGGAAACCACAGGATGGGGATATCGTCTATTCTTGTAGTATCATTACTACAACACCTAATCACCTAATGGCAGAGCTTCATCATCGTATGCCTGTTATTCTGTCTGCAGAAAATGAGAAACTGTGGCTTGACCCTTCAATAAAAGATATAGAATTATTAAAATCACTACTAACACCTTATCCTTCCGAAGAAATGGAAGCCTATGAAGTGTCTACAGCTGTAAATTCATGGAGAAACGATACACCGGAGTGTATCCTACCTGTTCAAAAAACAGAAGAGAATTCACCATAAACTGCATACGGCTATTGAAAAAAGTCATTAAAGGTATCGTAAAAATGTATATAAGATGAGTAAATATTAATAATATATATCAGTAAACATTTTAAGATAAAGGAATGGACAATTAATTGATGACAGGAAATATTTATGAGCGCATGTATATGATGATATCTTCATGTATCGTGATTGGCATGATATGCTTATCTTTAGGATTAGGAATAAAAGGCTTAGACTTCTGGAACGATTTAAAAAAAGAATATATAAAATCATTACCTCAATTGGTCATCATTGTCATTTTGTCAATCTTTTCCGGAAGCATTATATTTTTAGCTACCTACTTAAAATAAGACAATCGCTTTCGGCACAAAAAGCTAAGGTAGATTGTCTTGATATTACGCTTCGCTCCACAATAATAAAAAGTAGGCCAACCTTAAAGGCAACCTACTTTTTCCTTATTATTCTCCTATAATTTTGACCAATACGCGCTTTTTTCTTTTACCGTCAAATTCTCCATAGAAAATCTGTTCCCAAGGGCCAAAATCCAATTTCCCGTCAGTAATGGCCACTACTACTTCTCTTCCCATAATAGAACGCTTCAAATGTGCATCCGCATTATCTTCATATCCATTATGATAATACTGGTCATAGGGTTTTTCGGGTGCTAATTTTTCCAAAAAATTTTCAAAATCTTTGTGTAGGCCGCTTTCATCATCGTTAATAAATACACTTGAAGTAATATGCATTGCATTACACAGCAATAGCCCTTCTTTTATTCCGCTTTCTCTCAAACACGCTTCTATTGTGGGTGTGATATTGATGAATTCCCTTCTTTGTTTTATTTCAAACCACAATTCTTTTCTATAGCTTTTCATACCGTTCATCCTCCTTCTTATAGTCATACCTTTCATATCATCCACAATAAAACCCTTGTGCAATTTTACCAATATCATATCATAGGAATGTGATCAGTACAACACTACTTTTCACCTTAGCAAACATCTTTATGCTGATGAATATGTAACATGTACAACTTATTAAGAATATAATACTAACGGTTTTCTATAAAAAAATATATTTTAAAGAGGTGTATTCAATGAGTGTAAACAGCAAAGCAAGAGAGTTTGTGTATAGTATTATGGAAACCAGAGAATTCATTGCCCTTAAAGAAGCGAAAGCAAATATTGATAAAAACCCAAAACTAAAAAATGAAGTAGATGCATTTATGAATAAACAGATTTTTATTCTTTTCTATTATTAAAATTTCAACGCCTCACTTTAAGAAGTTTAATTTTCTTTAATAAATGAAGCTGCGTTTTGAGACATTCTTTTTAACAGATCTATTATGATTTCTTTTTCCTCTGCTGTAAAATCAACAGACAACAAATCCGTCCACTTTTTAGTAATGTTACCCAATATTGCACGTATTTCCAATGCCTTTTCTGTGACATATACCCTATTGGCCCGTTTATCATCAGGGTCCGTCCTTCTGACGATATATCCTGCTGCTTCTAATTTTTTTATTGCTCTTGCAGTTGTTCCCTTATCTATATTTAAATGATTCGATAAGCTTTCTTGGCTAATTCCGTCCTGTTCCAGTAGCGCTAATAAAAAAATAAATTGTCCGCTGCCTATTTTGTAAGGTCTCAATTCTTTTTCAAAGTAGCATTGACCATATCGATACAGAATAGAAATCCATCTTCCAATGGACTTATTTTTATCCCTCATCTGTATTTTCCTCCTCTAACGGTTATTTCTTTAATAAAACATCCCGATAAACTTTATTTTTCTTAAATTCAATAAAATTCATTATTTTTATTCTATTTGAGGGTCTACTTCATAATGCTCTTGATGTTTTTGATTCAAATTTTTTATCTCAAACAATAACCACGTTCCCGTTAAGATTGAAGAACCTAAATCGGCAATAGGACCTGAGAATAATACTCCGTTCAAACCATAAAACCTGGGAAGTATCAGTAATAATGGGATTAACAGCAATACCTGTCTGGATAAAGTCAAAATCATCGCGTGTTTTGGTTTGCCTATTGCTTGAAAATAATTGGCACCAACAACTTGAAATCCAATAATAGGTAAAAATATTAAGAAAGTACGTAATGCACGGGTGCCAAACTCAATTAGTTCTGTATCTTCTCGATTAAACAGCATAATAAATTGTTCAGGAAATAATCTGGTTGCTACAAAGCCGATAGAAACAATTACGGTTGCTACAAAAATTGCCAGTTTTAATGTTTCTTTTACACGGTCAAACTTTTTAGCACCATAATTAAAACCTATAATCGGTTGTGCACCTTGATTGATTCCAAATACAGGCATTAACATCAACATAATAATACTGTGTATAATGCCCATACCTGCAACCGCTATATCTCCCCCATAATGATTCAAACTATTGTTCATGATAACATTCAATAGACTTGCCGCAAGCTGCATAGCAAAAGGAGCAGACCCTATAGCAACAATTTTATTCATAATAGGCAGCTGTAGCCTTAAGTTATTTAAATGAAGTTTTAATGTACTTTTTCCACCTATAAAATAATAAAACACCCAAATAGCTGATATCATTTGTGCAAAGACTGTTGCTAAAGCGGCACCCTGTATGCCCCATTGAAATCCGAAAATAAAAATGGGGTCTAAAATAATATTGATAAATGCACCAATTAACATGGTAAACATAGCAACTTTAGGATTGCCTTCAGCACGAATAAAGTTATTCATCCCGAAACCAATAGACATGAATACCGTTCCCCATAAAATAATGCGCAAATAGTCTCGCGCATAGGGCAATACTGTTTCACTGGCACCAAAAAGCTGTAAAAGTGGGTTTATAAAAACTAATCCTATGCCAGAAATAATCACTGAAATTAAAATTAACAATACCATACCATTACCCATGATCAGTTCTGCTTCTTCTTTTTTCTGTTCTCCTAACCTGATGGAAATCAAAGAAGTCGCACCAAACCCCACCAGCATGGCAAAAGCCATGATCACAAGCATAATAGGAAATCCAACGGTAATTCCGGCAATACCTAGCGACCCAACTCCGTTACCTATAAAAATTCTATCTATCACATTATACAACGCATTTACTATCATTCCGACAATAGCAGGGATAGAAAATTTTAATAATAATTTTAAAACTTTTTCTTCAGCTAAATATTTTGAACGATCCATTGCTTTCACCCCTTGTAATAATCTATATATCAACCTTAATGGAGCTAACTTGCAGAACAAATTTGACTTAGTCAATTTGTTTTCGCTATGGAACCCACAGGTTTTCTCAATGACTACTTCGTTACTTCCCACCTTCCTTAAACCGGCAAAGGGGAATTCTCTCTGCACTCCCCATATATAGGAAATCATACAAGCATAATTTTCTATACATAGACAAATTAGTTGTACGCGCAACTATTATAACATAACTTAGTTGTATATGCAATTATTTTTAGTTTGTAATAAGGTTATGAGTAAAATGCATACAATATTTTTTAATCCTTACGAAAAATAATGAGTAGGAAGTCCTCCTACTCATTATTTTATCAATTTACTTCTGCAAATTTTTCTTGTCTAATGCCATTAAATAATATTTATCCCCTAGTTTTTGCTCAAGCTCTTTTACTTGTTTAAGTTCCTCACTATTCAGATTCGCTAAAGGTATTTCATTTGACTTATTTTCAGATGCCATAATCTTCCTTCCTAAAGTAAAGCTGAAAAGGTTAATACTTTTCAGCTTTACTTTAAAAAAACTATTGCTGTTTATATTGAGGTTCTTGTTGTTCAATATAATTCTGTCTATTTTGTAAAGTTTGAAGTGCACCATCAAGTGTTTGCGCTATCTGTTGAAATTCATTTCTAGCATTTTGATCTTGGGTTTGTAGCGCAAAAGTTTTCATTGTTGCTGCAGCACTTTGAATTCCTGCAATTGCTTGCTGCATTTGTGTTCCTACAGTCATGTTGTCACCTCCTTGTACAATTAATATTGTATTAAATCAGTGACCGAAGCCACTGTTCGACCCATTAAAAATCATTGTTAACATAACACTTCAAACTTCATAC
>JASGMB010000141.1 GCA_030156665.1 Clostridiales bacterium | reverse complement strand
AATATGTAAAATTACAATCGCTATCTCTTAATAATGGTGCATTTTTATCCTTTTCTGAAAGTATAGGATTATCTATTCCCCAATTAACACCTATTTCTGGATCATCAAATCTTACACTTCTATCATGTTCTTTAGAATAATATTCATCTACTTTGTATTGAACTTCAACATCGTCTGTTAAAGTTAAAAAACCATGTGCAAATCCCTTTGGTATTAATAGCTGTCTTTTATTTTCATCAGATAATTCAACAGCAATCCATTTTTTGTATGTTGAAGAACCCTTTCTTAAATCAACAGCAACATCTAATATTTTTCCTCTTGTGCATCTTACAAGCTTTGTCTGTGCCATAGGATTGTTCTGAAAATGTAAGCCTCTAAGAGTTCCCTTTAAGGCTGAATAGGAATGATTATCTTGAACAAAGTTTATATCTAATCCAATTTTTTTAAAAACTTTTTTTGAATAGCTTTCCATAAACCAACCACGGTTATCTCCAAAAACCTTAGGTTCTAATATATATACACCATCTAACTCTGTTTTTATAAGATTCATTTATTCCACCCTCTTAATACTTAATCTTACCTCCTGCAACATTTTTCAAATGCTTTCCATAAGATGATTTTCCATATTTTTCAGCTGAAGTTAATAATTCTTCCTTTGAAATCCAACCATTTAAATATGCTATTTCTTCAGGTGCAGATATTATTATACCCTGTCTTTTTTGAATTGTTCTAACAAATTCAGCAGCTTCAATTAATGAATCCATAAATCAGTTATCTCAAGCTCTCCTCTTGTACTTGGTTTTAGTGATTTTGCATATTTTGCTACTTCTTTATCGTAAAAATATAGTCCTGTAACAGCATAGTTTGATTTTGGATTTTTAGGTTTTTCTTTCCATCTGGTGAAGGCTGCTCTGCATAACTTAAATTAATTCCAAATTGACTTCCATCGCCTAAAAGTTCTCTAAACCTTGGCAAATCTTTTGGAGTTGATATTATTAATATATCACTTATTCCTGCTAGCATAAGTGTTGCTAATGGATAATATATCATTGGTTTATCATACACTGGTAATAGTTGCTTGCTTGTAACTAGTGTTAGTGGATATAATCGTGTTCCTGAGCCTCCTGCAAGAATTATTCCTTTCATGTTATCACCTCATTGGAAAATATTTGATACTTTAATGATACATTTGTTTGAACTATTAAACTTTATGTTATTATATTCTAGTTGAAAAACAAATTTTGAGTAAAAAATGGAATTAACACTCTTTCTGGAGATGTTGTAATAATTAAATCCGAAATTAACCAAACAATAACACTTACAATAACCATAAAATTAAAAATAAGTTTATAAACACTTCCTCTTTTAAGCTTACTTGAAGCTATAGAATAAACTATGAAATTTAAAATCAACAGATTTTTAGCTAGTCTATAAAAAGTAATTGACATCATAAATAAAGGAAAAAATAATATCCCAATGATATTAATCCAAAAAATAAGATTAATTATTTCTACGTCAGTAACTCTTATTTTCTTCTTGTCTTTTATACAATAATTTGATTTATCAATCATATTTGCTTTTAAATTCTTTCTAATTACAATTTTTCTAGACCATGCAACAATAATTATGCTTATTAAATGTAAAACTACTGGAATTAAGAAACCGAAATTAGTTTTACTATTTAAATATCTAATGACTTTTTCATCATCAAAGAATTTAAGTATCAACTGCAAAAATGGTACTTGGTTATTATTTAAAAATGCAACTATAGTAAGAAAAATAGTTCCTATGGCAATACCTTTTACTAACCTGTTTTTATCATTAACATTCACAAATATTAAAGGGGTGTAAAATATAAACGCAGTATGAATACTGGTTGCAATCAAAGCTAGTACCAAAAATTTTATCTTATCTTTAAGTAAATTTTTTTCTAAAAATCTTATTGAAAATAAAAATACTGTCATCGCAATAAAATTACGAAAATGCTCACTATCAATAATCATTGGATACATCATATACATTAATAATATATAATTTGAGTTATAAACATACCGTTTTATTACCATTTGATATATCAGTAATAAACAAATTGCAGTAATAACCATTCGAAAAGAAAAGAAATCCAAGTTGATTAAATTTCCAACTTTCATGAGGAGTGTATATCCTATCTCAGGCCTTTCAAAAAATCCAGTGAAATCAGCATTATTATATGAAATCTCATAATTAATATAATCTCTTGAATGATTATAACTATGATATTCAGGACCGGCACCACCTATAAATAGGAGTATTGTAATTAGAGTAATTATTGTTAGTAGCTTAGAATGCCTCTTTCTAAATGCAAATAATGAATTAATAAATAACATAAATATATATAGATATAAAGTCATGATTATTACCTCTTTGCTAATTTACATGTATTAAGAAATTGAGGTAGATTTTCGATATCATCTTTTCCCAAGATAAAAATATTTTCTTTCCTATAAAAATCCCTGTTCACAATTGTTTTGTCATTAGTTATTAGCTTTTTTCTGAAAAAAAGAGCTTCTAGAGGTCTAAGGGTTAATCCACTTTGTTTTTCTGATATATAATCAAGAATAGCTTTGCTTTCTGAAATATAATCCAATACTTTTGTGTAGGAGATTCTTTCTTTATAAATCTCTTTATAAACTTCATGCTTTCTCCCAGTAGGAGTAATATGAAAATAACTTGAAATCCCTAAATTATCAAATTTCTGCTTTATGTCCACTAAATCTTTAATCCTACCTTTATCTCCACCAACAAAAAATACATCAAATTTATCTTGTATTGTTTTTAATGATACATTGTTAAAATAATATTGCGTATTATACTTTAGTCCATATCTAGCACAATCTTCCTCATCAAAAGACCATATTTCACAATCGACATCTGAAAATTGATCTAAGCCTACACACTTGTCAACGGGATTCCAATACCACACAATAATTCTAACATCAGGATTTTTTCGTCTAATGAATTTTACCACAGGTGGTGTGATTTTAGATGCGTGAATAATTACTGTTTCATTGTTTATATACTTGTGCTACTTCAATTCCACGCTTGGCCGCTTCCACAGCGTGAAACTCTTTATTATTTAGCCATAAAAATAGGCATTTATTTTTATTTGTAAAAAGTTTATCTCCCATAATCCCATTTCCTCATCTAATTGATTTATTGATTATTTTTGCGGGGATTCCTGCTACTTTTTCATAACTAGGTATATTTTTAGTTACTACAGCTCCAGCTCCAACAACAACCCCTTCTCCTATATTAACACCTGAAGTAATTATTACATGGCTTCCACACCAAGTTCCATCACCAATAACTATTGGCTCGCTGATCCCTTTATTAGTTACCATTCCATTTTTAAATATATGATTGCTGCTTGCTATAACTGACATCGGTCCGATAATCACATTATTTCCTAGAGAGACTTTGCCTTTTGCTTGAATATAGCAATAATGAGATATATAACAATCATCACCGAGAAACAAGTTGCCAGGATTGTTTATAATAACACCCTTCCCAATCTGAAGTCTTTTACCACACTTTCCCAAAAAAGGCGCCATCAAAGCTCCTCTAATTCTATTTGTCACTAAATGATTAGGTAGTAAAGCTGTAACCAAATTTATTATATGAATAGGAATTTCTCTAAAGAAAAATTGTACTATTGCTTTTGATTTTTTCACTAGCCCTCACCTTCCATCTCTTAACCAATCTCTTTATCAATGAATTTCCTGAAGAAGTCTTCTCTACGCTTATATAGAATTGATTTTAAGTATTTTTTTGAAGATTTATGATTTGCAATAGCTTGTTCTTTCATTATTTCGGGAGTAAACTTTTTGTAAACTTCACAAAGACTATCAACGTTCCTTTTACTAAAAACAAATTCCTTATCAATTAATTCTGGTATTCCTCCCGCATTCGATCCAATAACAGGACAACCCTTACTCATAGCTTCAATGACTGCTCTCGGCAATCCCTCTGTTTCACTAGGTTGTATATAAATATCAATTTCTTCTAACCAGTCAAATACATCTTCATGCTTCATTTCGCCAAGAAACTTTACTTCTCTTTCTACACCAAACTTCTCTGCTAGAGATTTCAAGAAGCTAGGGTCTCCACCCCCAACTAGTTGATACTCAACATTATACCCTTCTGATTTCAGTTTAGAAATCGCTTGAATCACATATTGCTGCCCTTTATACAGAGCATCCACTGTAGCACATGTTCCAATTATTTTTTTCTTATTTAACTTCAATTCATTAATTTTTTCTATTCTATTTAGTAAACTTAATTCATCTACAGAATTTAATGTTACATTTGAACATGAAATACTTTCTCCTATAGTCGGATATCGTTTTTGTAAAAATTCTTCTGTTACATACACAACATACTTGGCATCATGTACAGCCCTTCTAGTCAATGCAGTAATAACTGGTGCAACTATTTTTTTGCTCATATTCGAATTCCAAAAAGCATCCCATGGGCACCCTACTAATTCAATTAAATAAGGTTTGTTCATTTTTTTCGCTATATTAATCACATATAATCCCAAAATGCTCGGTAATCTTATAATTAAGCAATCAGTCTTATCGACTTTTTCATAGATTTTCCTTCTAACAACACTTGATTTTAAGGATTTATATCCTTTTATAGTCAAAAATCCAACACTGCCATTCACGGTTTGACTTTTTGTAGTTTCTTTGTTTAACAGTTCCGTTTCACGAGCAATAATTTCAAATTCATCAAAAATATTTAGATATCGCTCAAAAAATTCATTATCAAAGCCGTAGGAATAGAAATACGTCAATCCATTATTTGGAAATTTATGATCGTGAACAAATGTAGCTTTCATATCTACAAATTCTCCCTATACCATTCTATTGCTTCCACAATCCCTCTTTCAAAACTCCATTCAGGGTCATATCCAAGCACCTCTTTAGCTTTACTAATATCAGCATTACTATGCTTGATATCTCCTTTACGCTCTGGGCCAAAGATGGGCTTAATATCTTTACCCAATGTTTTACAAAGCACGTGATATATATCAATCAGATATTCTCTACCACCATAGGCGATGTTATAAACCTCTCCAGCAGCTTCATGAGTTGCTTTACAAGCCTTCAAATTTGCTTCAATAACATTTTCAATATATGTAAAATCCCTACTTTGTTTTCCATCCCCATATATTGTAGTTTGTTCATCGTTTAGTAACTGTTTAATAAACTTTGGAATTACTGCTGCATATACTCCATTGGGGTCTTGCCTTTTACCAAAAACATTAAAGTATCTTAAACCATAAGTATCTAATCCATACAGTTTCGTATAAAGTTTCCCATATTCCTCATTTGCCATCTTAGTCAGTGCATAAGGAGATAGAAGATTCCCTTCTCTTCCCTCTTTTTTCGGTAGATTAGGCTCATCTCCATAGACAGATGAACTAGAAGCGTAGACAAACTTTTTAACACCACTTTGTCTCGCCGCTTCCATCATATTAAGTGTACCTTTGATGTTGATTTCTTCGTATAACAATGGCATATCAATACTTCTAGGCACACTACCCCATGCAGCTTGATGAAGAACATAATCAATTCCTTCACATGCACTTAAGCAAGTTTCAAAATTCCTAATATCTCCTTCAATAAATTCATAGTTAGGATTATCAATAAACTCTTCTACATTTTCTTTTTTTCCTATCGAAAAATTATCAAGACCACGCACTTGATATCCCATATTAAGTAATGCTTCAACAAGATTTGAACCGATAAATCCTGCAGCACCTGTTACTAAAAACTTTGTTTCCTTAGGAAAAATAACATTTTCGTACCCCATTTTACAGCCTCCAGTATAAATAGTTCATATTCTCTGCTTTTTTGCGATTAAAAATTCCTTTTACATCAATTAAAACTTGTTTTCTATTATCACAATCTTTATCTAAGGCAGCTGCTATTTCTTCTAATACTTCATTATTTTGATCATAATAATCTTTATATAATTTCTTCAAATCTTCTAACTTAATATTTTTACATTCTTCATGGGCTACAGTAACAATTACTGCATCTATATCTTTTATATCTTCCATACTGCATAAATCTATACCGTACTCTTCTTTCACTTCCTTTGCATTTGCTACAGGGTCAAACACTTTAACTTCTATACCATACTCTTCAAGTTCATGTATAATATCTACAACCTTTGTATTTCGACTATCAGGACAGTTTTCTTTAAAAGTGATACCTAATATTGCTACTTTAGCACCTTTTATTTGCTTATTGGCTTGTATCATCTTCTTCACTGTATTTTCAGCTACATATTTGCCCATATCATCATTTATTTTTCTTCCTTAGAAAGTTCCATTTTGTACCCGCAGCCTCTAATACTGCTTTTGTATCAATTTCAAGTCTATTAAATATGATAGATAACTCATTCATAAATGCTATATTAATATCTCTTTGAGAATTTTCTATTACTTTAGCTGCCTCAGCAACTTTAATGCTTTCTGCTCTATGAACTCCAGCGTCAATTACCATTTCATAAACTTTTGCTATCTCCTCTAATGACTCTTCATCCATCCCTGATACTACCTTGACTATAGTTTCAAGCCTATGTACTTTATCACCTGGATTTATTCTTTCTGGCGAATATCCAACTTTAAAATCTACACCACACTTTAATCCTGATTCTTCTTCTAAAATAGGTACACATATATCTTCTGTAACTCCTGGATATACAGTAGATTCATATACTACAATAGACCCTTTAGTGAGATTTCTTCCAACAGTTTTACTAGCACCTATTACTGGTTTTAGATTAGGCGTCTTATCTGGATTTATTATTTCCTACTTCATTAGTTACATCTATTCCTTTTAAATACTGCTCTACTTTTTCTTTGTTTATATCAAATCCTATAACATCTGCTTTTTTAGCAAAAGCTATGGCTAATGGCATACCTACATAGCCTAAACCTATTATTGAGATTTTTTCTTCTTTGTTTACAATCTTCTCAAATAAGCTCATATCTCTACTCTCCTCCATTTACAATTTTTTCTATCGCTTCTATATATGATTTAATCACGATATTTCTATCGAATTCTTTTTCCGCCTTTTCTCTACTTTTTTTCCCCATCATTACTTTTTCTTCATTTGGTAGTTTAATAAATTTTTCCATAGCAGCTACTAATGAATCAACATCAACAACTTTGCACAAATAGCCATTATATCCATCTTCAACATTATCTTTACACCCATATGTATCACATGTAATCAATGGTCTTCCAACAGCAGCACCTTCCTGAAGCACCGTACCTCGTCCCTCGCCGTATGAAGGTAATACAATACAGCTCGAACCAGCTATTATCTGCGGAATATCATTCCTTTTACCTAAATATCTTATAATGCCTTGATTTTGATAATCTTTTAGTAATTGAATATATTTTGATTCTTCTACAAATCCTACTACTTGGAATTCTAAATTATCATAATTATTTTTAAGTTCTTTAGCTGCTAATAAGAATTCTTCAATTCCTTTATCTTTAAGCACTCTACCAACAAAAGTGAATATTATTTTTTTACTTGTAGGTAATTCTATGTACTTAAATTCTTCTAGATTAACACCTGAACCAGGTACTATAGATGTATCCTGTTTTCTAGAAATAATCTTTAATTGTTTATAAAATGATTCATTATCTTCATTTAGAAAAAAAACCTTTGATGCTCCTTTGAAAGCTATTCTATTTAATAAAACAACTATATTTTTTAGCCACATATCTTGTATATACACAGTTCCTAATCCAGTAACAGTATGAATAACCTTATTTCTACACATTCTAGAAGCTATGCCTCCATAAATATTCGGCTTAATTGTATATGTTAAAACAACGTCTGGCTTTACTTTTTTCATAATCTTAATATAATTTAAAATCAATCCAATATCCTTAATAGGATTAATTCCTCTACGGTCAACAGGAATCTCTATGATTTTGCATCCCATATTACTAAAGAAGTTATTTTCCTTAGATTTTGGCATTGAAATGAAAACCTCATGTCTATCCTCAACTAATTTCTTAATTAGCTCTTTCCTGAAATTATATAAAGTAATAAAATGATTTGATAAAATCAATACTCTCTTTTGCACTTTTAAAGTCACCTACTTTTATTTAGATACTGCTTAACTTCTCTAGCTATTCCAACTTCAAAAGGTTCTGGATTATACCCAAAATCTTTTTTAGCATCATCATATGAAAAACACCTATCTTCACTCATTCTCTGGACTTTTTCAATGTAATCTATCTTACCAAAAGTTAATATTTTTAAAACTCTAGCTAAAAAGACTCCAAACCATAAAGGAAAACTAATAAATATTGTTTTCTTGCCTAAGTTTTCGCTTATTAGCTTAAAAGCATCAATCATTGTGATAGGTTTCTCTCCAGATAAGTTATATGCAGGTTTTGCCTTATCGCTTTGCATCATAAGAACACTATAATAAGCCTTACCTAAATCCCTAGCATTGACTGGTTGTATTAATGCTTTACCTTGA
>JASGMB010000023.1 GCA_030156665.1 Clostridiales bacterium | reverse complement strand
TAAACAAAAAAATATAATATTTCGGGATGTATGTATTGTTTTTATTGAGAGAGATTTGGAAATAACTGAACAAGACGCAATTGATATACTTAAAGGCTTGTTTGAAGGATTGAAAGAGGAAAGACAACATTGCTAAAACCTTAGTGTTAATGTATTTAAAAATGCCATCCACAAATCTTAGCAAGAGCGAGTGGTGATGCAAAACTCAAACTTGACAGTGAGGTTTCTTCAAAATACAATGTTAAGAGAAGTAAAAATGGATGGTGAACTTTATGTTTGATGAAGATAAAAGTTTATACACAATCGGAACGGTTGCTGAACTAATCGGTGAACACCCTGAGACCCTTCGTGTGTGGGAAAGAAATGACCTTATACGTCCTGACCGAAAAGGATATCAGCGCAAATACTCTAATAACGATATAAAAAGGCTCAAATTCATCAAATACTTGATGGACGAGAAAGGACTCAATATTGCCGGAGTAAAACAGCTTACCTCCATGTATGCTTGTTGGTACAAAAAAAACTGTAAAGGAGGCGCGTCAAAAAGCAGCCCGGTTCCGGTAAACGAATCCAAGCCCTGTTGGAAGCTAGAAGGGACTTACTGCCTTGTAGCCAGTGATAAGTCAGAGATATGCAATTCCTGTGAGATGTTTCAGAACTGTAAAAATTGTAATGGGTGTAATGTATAAATTTTCTTCGGATTAAACTTCAAAAAAAATATTTAATAAATTTAAAATATATTATTTAGGAGGTAAAGAGAACATGAGCAAAAGTGATTGTGAAAACATTCAATGTGGAGAAGTTTCCGGTTGTTCTGAAAGCTGTAATACAAAAGCGAATGATTTTCGAGTGGTAACACACGAACTAAACGCTATTAAGCGAGTCATCGGTGTGGTTAGTGGCAAAGGTGGAGTGGGTAAATCTCTTGTAACTTCCATGTTAGCCGTTCTGACCAGAAGAAAAGGATATAATGTCGGTATTTTGGATGCCGATGTAACAGGACCGTCCATACCCAAGATGTTTGGTATAACTAAAAAAGCAGTAGGTTCTGAGTTTGGTATTTATCCTGAACGCACCCATAATCATATCAATGTAATGTCTGTTAATCTATTATTGGAAAAGGACGATTTACCGGTTATATGGAGAGGGCCTGTTATATCCGGTACAGTAAAGCAATTTTGGACAGATGTCATTTGGGGAAATATAGACTATCTTTTTATTGATATGCCGCCGGGAACCGGTGACGTACCGTTAACAGTTTTCCAGTCTATACCGCTGGATGGAATTATTATTGTTACATCTCCCCAGGATTTGGTTCATTTAATTGTACGAAAAGCCTACAATATGGCAAAGTCTATGAATATACCTGTTTTGGGTATCGTGGAAAACATGAGTTTCATGCAATGCCCCGATTGTGGTAAAGAAATTAAATTATTTGGAAACAGCCGTATTGAAGAGATTGCAGCTGAACTCGGAATCAAAGTGCTTGGGAAGATACCGGTTGATCCTACAGTTGCGGAGATCTGTGACAGGGGGGAAATCGAGAAGTTTAATAAAGAATATCTTTCAGAAGCGGTAAGTTTTATAGAAACTAACTTTGCACCAAAGGAAAAAGCTGAATAAAGCGGTTTAGAAGGAGGTTATAATATTATGAAAATTGCGATACCGTCAGAGGGAACTACCCTTGAAAGCATAGTAAATCAATCTTTTGGCCGAACACACTATTTTATCGTAGTTGATAGTGATACGCTGCAATTCAAGGTCATTGACAATCAAGCTGCAAGTGCTCAGGGAGGTGCTGGAATCAAAGCGGCTCAGGCTGTTGTGGATAGCGGTGCAGAGATTGTTATTACCTTTCACTGTGGACAAAATGCTGCAGATGTTTTGAAAGCTGCAGGAATAAAAATTATGAAAGCGGTTACGGGAAGTGTGTTTGAAGTGGTACAGAAATATAAAAACGGAGAGCTGATGGAGCTGATGGAGATACACCCGGGATATCATAACCATGGAGGTGTATAGGAATGCGTATTTCTGTATTAAGCGGTAAGGGAGGTACCGGCAAAACATTTATATCGGTCAATCTTGCTTATGCTGCAAATGATGGTCTTTATATTGACTGTGATGTAGAAGAGCCTAACGGAAGAATTTTTTTAAAACCGGAACTCCAGTTAGTTGAAAAAGTAAAGGTCATGCTGCCCACTGTAGATATGGATAAGTGCAGCGGATGTAAAACGTGTGTTCATTTTTGCAAGTACAACGCTCTTGCCTATGTAAAAAACAAACTGCTCATTTTCCCGGAACTTTGTCATGCTTGCGGAGGATGTGTGATGCTATGTTCCAATGGTGCGCTGGCCGAGACAAGGAGAGCCATTGGGATTGTAGAGTATGGCCAGTCGGGCAAGATAAAAACCCGTACAGGGGTATTAAATACCGGAGAAGCTACTGGAATTCCAGTGATAAAACACTTATTGACAGATATTCCTAATGAAGGTCTGGTTGTAATAGACTGTCCACCGGGCAGTTCCTGTGCTGTTATGGAAAGTATTAAGGATAGCGATTATTGTATTCTTGTGGCAGAACCGACGCTTTTTGGTGTTCATAACCTTTCTATGGTATATAAACTAGTCAAATTGTTTGATAAGCCCCATGGCGTTATTATTAATAAGGCTATAGAAGGTGAAACGGTGGTTGAAGATTATTGCAGAGAAAACGAGATTCCAATCCTCATGACGATACCATATGAGCTTGAAATCGGGCTTTTGAATTCACAAGGGATGCTGGTAGGACAAAAGGATAAATATTTCAGTATTTTTAATAAAGTACTTCAGAAAATCAAAAAGGAGGTGTAGCATGAAGCAGCTGGCTGTGCTAAGTGGTAAGGGAGGTACCGGTAAAACGACTATTGTAAGCGCATTTATAAAACTGGCTCGAAATAAGGCATTTGCTGACTGTGATGTTGATGCGCCAAATCTCCATCTTGTTTGTTCTCGATATGAGGGGTTGGAAAACAGACTATTTTATGGATACCAAAAAGCCGTCAAATACGATGATATTTGCACTAACTGTGGAAAGTGTGAGGAACTGTGCAGGTTCCGAGCAATAGAGAATGGTATTGTAAATCCGTATGAATGTGAAGGCTGTGGTGTCTGTGAAGCCTTTTGCCCTGCCCGTGACCATGAGGGGAGGCCAGCGATACGTTTAGAAGACAACGTATCGGGAGACATCAGCCTGTTTAGAGTAAATGGTGAAGTTTTCTCCAGTGCTCAGTTAAAGATGGGAAACGGGGCTTCAGGAAAATTGGTGACAGAAGTAAGAAAAAATTTATTTAACAGCATTACAAAAGAAGAATTGGTCATTATAGACGGTTCTCCAGGGATCGGGTGTCCAGTAATTGCTTCGATAACCGGAGTAGATATGGTGTTGATAGTAGCCGAACCTACGCTTTCAGGAATGCATGATATGAAAAGGATTATTGATACTGCCCGGAAATTCCATGCGATATGTGCCGTATGCATCAACAAGTATGATATTAATGTTAACAATGCACTTAAAATTGAGCAATACTGCATAGGTGAGAATATACCGTTGGTTGGGAGTATACCTTTTGATCCAATGGTTATAAAAGCAGTTAATGCAGGTAAAACCATTATTGATATGCCAAAAAGTACTGCTGCCCAGGCAATAAGTGAAATTTGGAATAATGTCCATTCAATGTTGATAAAGTGAAGAATGTGTGATAACTACACCATTTGCTGAAAAAAGCAATGATATGAATAATACAATTTGGAAAGGAGTTAGATCATAATGAAAATTGCAGTTGCAAGCGAAGGAAAGCTGGTAGCACAGCATTTTGGACACTGCGAGAGATTTAATATTTTTACAGTGCAGGAGGGAAAGATTACCGACAGCCAGTTTGTTCAAAACCCCGGCCACAAACCAGGATTTTTACCCAATTACTTAAATGACCTTGGAGTTAATGTAGTCATTTCCGGCGGTATGGGTGGAGGAGCTATTGAGATTTTTAATGCAAAGGGTATACAAGTAATTACAGGCGCATCCGGCGATGCAGAAGAAACTGTTAGAAAATTTCTAGCTGGTAGTTTACAGTCCAACGGCAGCATATGTCATGAACATCAGCATCGGGATTCATGTGGAGGACATTAATACAAGAGGTCAGGCTTGCAAATTATAAAGTGAAAAATGTTTATGGTTGATTATTTAAGGGTATATATAAAATGAAAGAAGAAAATAATTCTTTTTAGTGTAAAAAACTTCATAGCCTTTAGGTTAAGGTAAAAAAAGTAATATGTGTACCTTACTTTACTTAAAACAGTATATTGTGCATACTTGTTGGTAGTTTAGTAAGATTGGAGGCTGTCTGTTAGTAAGTGAAGTAAAATTGGAGAATGAAATGAAGGTGATTCCATTGAGAAGTGTGAATAGCTATAAGAATGGGGTGTTGGATGAGTAAGGAGATGGAAGAGTCACTAGTATACCTAAATGGCTATGAAGTTTTTAAATAGGTCGGTCTTATTGGGGGGATACCTTAAGACTGGCCGCTTAATTTGCTTGATAAGAATGTAATAATTAAAGTTGACGATGTCACTTATAAAATGGATATTTTAACTTGGTTGCCTTTTCTTAAAATAGCCTAGAAGCTGAGTTGTGTTGCGGTTTCTAGGCATTTGATTTTAAAAATTGCTGCTATTTGAAACAAAACTAATAAAACTTCGTATATATATATTTAAATCCAGAAGTTTAAAAAAGTGATTTTATGCAAAAAGTAAAGATAGGACATTTATATTTTAAAATGGAGGGATTTCTATGATTATCACAACAACGCCTAATATAGAAGGCAAAAAGATTGTTGAATACAAAGGAATAATTTTTGGTGAAGTTATTTCCGGAGTTAATTTCATCAAGGATTTTGCAGCTGGACTTACAAACTTTTTTGGAGGACGCTCCGGATCCTACGAAGGAGAACTTATTGAAGCAAGAGAAGCTGCGATAAGTGAAATGGAGAAAAGAGCAGCATCCCTTGGCGCAAACGCTGTCATAGGAGTTGACATTGATTATGAGGTACTAGGACAAGGTGGCAACATGATTATGGTGACTGCTTCGGGAACTGCAGTGGTAGTAGAATAAAATGTTAAAGAGGCATAATCTTACTGCCGTTAAAAGTACACTGGCTGCATACTGGTGTACCTTTTTATTTATTAGAGAGCGTCTGCTTCCAATCTGCTCTTAAAAAACTTTCCGTGTATATGAAAACTGATAGTAAAGAGATACAAAAAATAAAAATAAAGGACTATGAAAATGTATTATGTTTACATTGTGGAGTGTAAAGATGGGACACTTTATACAGGGTGGACGACGAATCTTCAAAGAAGAATTCATGAGCATAATAGAGGTAAAGGTGCGAAATACACACGTTCAAGATATCCTGTAGAGTTAAAATATTTTGAAAAATTTACAACCAAACAAGAGGCTATGAAAAGAGAGTATGCGATCAAAAGATTAGCAAAAAAAGAAAAAGTAAAACTTTTGAATGGGAGGGAGTAGGCTTGTAAACTTATAATAAAAAGTGGTTCATATGAAAAAGATTGATGTGTATGTCTTATGGAGGCAATTAAAGTTGAATATGTTTAGGCGTTTTGAGCCTGGAAGGGCAACTAAGCGCGAGCAAGGCATAAATAAGATATATAGAAAAAATGGTTGATCTATAGGAGATTGGAAGTGATTTTGTTGAATACACTTACAGATATAATACTTGTTAAATCATTTATCAATAATAATAAACTAAGTCTAATACTGATTAAAGCAAAAAATTGTGGTGTTTGTGACGCAGTTTTGGTGAAATTAGAACAATTAGTACAGAAATATCCCAAAATTAAAAGTTCCATAGTATCAATAGAACAAGTACCTGAAGTTTCGGGGAATTATCTTGTCTTTACTGCTCCGACTGTATTATTTTTTGTTGAAGGTAAAGAAGTTTTGCGCGAATCCAGGTTTATCCGATTTAATGAGTTGGAAAATGTTTTAAAACGTTGGTGTGATGAATTTTGCTGACAATAAACAAAATAAGCAAGCAAAGAATTGTACGCTTATAAGGGATGTCCATTGCTACAGCAATAAGTGAATTTTCAGCTATACCTTTTTATTGTTTTTTTAGAATCAATGTAAATGCATTTATAATATTTATATTCAGAAATGCTATAGAAAATTCCAATGTTCTTTAAGTTTATTTGTAAGAAAATGTTGAAATATGTCGATTTATCTGGTATATTTTTTATGTAAAAATAAAATATTACATTTGCTCTCATATAATCCCGGTAATAAGGTCTGGGAGTCTCTACCGGATAACCGTAAATTATCCGACTATGGGTGAGAACAACAGATAAAAAGTATATCTGCAAGATATACTTTCTGGCTTCAAGAAAATCTACCTAAATCATATTCGAACGAAGTGAGATAAATTCGTCGAAGACGATTTTTTTATTGAAGATATATTCCATAGTATTTTTTATATTTATGAGGGCAAATAAAAAGAAAGGGGATCTTATATATGGATTTTGTAAAGGATTTACTAGCAGCTTTGAGTGTTATTTTAAATGGGCTGCCTCAAGGACTTTTAGCATTATCTTTCGGATTTGCTTCTGTTCCTACTGCTCTTGCATTTGTAGTAGGTGCGGTGGGAAGTTTGATTTTTGGCGTGGTGGCTCCCATTTCCTTTCAGGCGGAAACCATTACACTGGCAGGTACGATGGGTAAAAATATGAGAGAACGCTTATCCATGATTTTTTTTGGTGCAGCGGTTATGGCGCTCATTGGCATATTTGGACTGCTTGAAAGAATCGTTACCTTTGTGGGACCGGTAATCACCAGTGGGATGATGGCTGGTGTGGGAATTATGCTAACGAGAGTTTCCATCGACATGGCTAGAAAAAATAAAACAGTAGGATTTAGTTCAATAGGTATAGGATTTATAACTTATATGTTTACCAAGGATTTAGTATATACCATTGCTGTTTCTGTTATTATATCCAGTATTATTGCTTTATCTTTAAAACAAAAATCAAATATTAATATTACCGAACGAGAAAAATTCGTTTTACAAAAATTTACCGTAAACGCGGATGTCATTCGTGGGGCCATGGCTATGGTCTGTCTGAACATAGGAGCAAATATTGCTTTTGGAAAGATTACAGGAGAAATTGCACAATCCGATGTAAACATTGACCATTTATCAATTTATAGCAGCTTGGCTGATATGGCTTCTTCTCTATTTGGAGGGGGTCCTGTTGAGTCAATTATTTCAGCTACCGGTAGTGCTCCTCACCCTCTTTTATCCGGTGTTTTAATGATGTCTCTTATGGCAGTGATTTTGTTTGCTGGATTATTGCCTAAAATTGGAAAGTACATACCGAGCGAATCGATTGCGGGATTTTTATTTGTATTGGGAGCTATTGTGACTGTACCTATTAATGCGACAGCAGCGCTAAATGGGGGAGGTATACCGGGCGGTTCTATTGTTGGAGGATTGACTATGACTATAACGGCTATTACTGATCCGTTCTTAGGAATGCTGGCAGGATTAATTTTTAAATTACTCGCTGGTGCATTAGGAATGTAATGACAAGGAGGTTTAAAGATGAATAATACTTATAATCTTCAAGTTGCAGGCGTAACTCGTGAATTACCTATCATACAAGTAAGTGATAATCTTTGTATCGCTAGTTTTGTAATTTTGGGAGACACGGAAATGGTATGTGCAGCAGCAACACAACTTGTGAAAAAGCTACCGCAGGTAGATATTTTAATTACTGCTGAAGCAAAAGGAATTCCTCTAGTTTTTGAGATATCAAGACTATTAAATATGAAAAGATATATTGTAGCTAGAAAAAGTGTAAAACCCTATATGGATTCTCCTATTATTGATGAAGTTGTGTCCATTACCACACAAAAAAAACAAATATTATGTTTGGATGAGAAGGATGCAAATGCACTTAAAGGAAAGCGTGTAGCTATTATAGATGATGTGATTAGTACAGGGGAATCTATTCAAGCAGTAGAGAGACTTGTAGAGGCAGCAGGTGGTATTGTTGCTGCCAAAGCGGCAATTCTGGCAGAAGGAGATGCTGCCGATAGAAAAGATATCATTTTTTTAGAAAAACTTCCACTATTTCCAATAAAATAAATGAATTTATTTAGCAGATGTGTACATATAAATAAGTGATAAATGTATTAAGGCTATTGACATTTTAACGGTCAGTAGCTTTTTTAGAATAGGGCATTAAAGCAGTCCTACTATTCATACCGCTTCGGTATAGCTTGAATTTTAGAACTCTTTTAAATGTAATGATTCTATGGTAGAATATAGTAGTTAGTTAAATTATTTTAATAGAAAAGTAGGGATATAAAATGGCATATAAATTGATGGCGGTGGATATAGATGGAACACTATTAGACAGTAATGATAACCTTACTGAAGAAACAAAAAAAGCTATTCAACTGGGTGTGGAAAATGGTTTAATCTTTACCATAGCAACCGGAAGACCCATTCAAGGTGTTGAACCGCTTATTAATAAGTTAAATTTAGACCTGCCTTTTATTACGTATAATGGTGCTATGGTGGTTATGGGCAAATCAAAAAAAATTTTATATGAACAAAAATTAACACCAGAAGATGCGAAAAATGTATATCTCTTAGGAGAAAAATATAATACTACCATCATTGTGTGGACTAATAACATACTATATGTAAACCAATTCAATGAAAAATCAAAAAAGTATGGAGAACTATGTAATACACAACCTATTCTGATGAAAGATATAGATGAAGTAATGAAAGAAGGCGTAACAAAAGTGTTATGGTATGATGAGGTAGAGTTAATAGAGAGATATCAAGAAGAAGTTGGAAAATTTTTAAGCAGCAGTATTAACCATCATACTTCAAGACCGTTCTTTTTGGAATTTGTAGATAAAAATGCATCCAAAGCTATAGCAATGGAGAAATTAGGGAAGCATTACGGAATAGAGCAAAGTGAAATGATTGCGGTTGGCGATGGATTTAATGACCTTTCCATGATGGAATACGCAGGGCTGGGAGTGGCAATGGCTAATGCAAAAGATGTCATTAAAGAGAAAGCGGATTATGTGACGCTGTCCAATGATGAAAATGGCGTAGCACATGTTATATATAAATTTGTATTAGGGAATAGATGATTGGTACTACTTTGTTTTTGAGCTTTTTTACTAATTGTTTGTCATCCATAGACATAGCTCCTTAATGTATGAATAAGTAATTTGTATATATCATTTGTTTACAATGTGATAAATATTTAGCTGCTATATAACTATTTTCAATTTACATCTACTTGTCGTATCTAGTTCTAAAAGTTTTTATCGGTTGAATGATGTACAATAAAGAGATAATAGCTGCACCCCAGAGTGATATTCCTATGATATTGAACGCAAATCTGATAGAATTATTTTTAAAGATATTACCCAGGAAATTAATAAAAAAAGGAGATATAAACTTTCCTAATAATACGGTACTGCTTACGATGGATAAAGCAAAGGCATTAGAAAGCCGGGGAGTTACTTCAGTTACTTTTAAAAACAAAATAGGTTTTAGTATTCCTAATCCGAATCCGATCATAAAGGTTGAAAATAATACAACGGCTATATTGAAGGCTATACTTAACTGTAAAAATCCAAAGCTCATTAATGTGATAGCGGCAGATACTCTAATTTCTTTCAAAAACATGGAAATTCTTTGTAAAAGTATTCCACTGATAAGTCCGGCTAATGAAAGGAAAGACATTGCTATACCGGAAACGCCTGAATTTCCCAAACCGGCATCTTTTATAAAAAAAGCAATATTGGTAACAACGGAATAAAAGGCAATGTTTAGCATAAAAGCTAAAAGTGCTATCACCAACACTTTGCTATTAATTGAATGTTTTTTTATATGCCAAGTATTTCTTCTGGGTGGTTCAGGTAATCCAAAAATAATGAATACAAGTGCGATTACAGCGATTAAATACACACCAAAAACATAGCGCCAATTAATGATTGCAAGCCATCCGCCAATGAGTGTAGCAATAATTCCGCCTAGATTTGCTACAGCATTGGACAATCCCATCATTTTTGTCCGCTCATTTCCTGTAAAAAAATCTGCTATTAATGATGTAGAAAAAGGTGTTAATAGCCCCATTCCTACACCTAAAATTGCACGAAAAAATAGAAGATAATATATATTTGCAGCGAATCCCCCACCTATACCGCCAATAATGTAAATGACAAGCCCGATGATTATGATTTTGCGTTTTTTGATTAATGCGGCGATTTTCCCTGACAGCAAACTGAAAGGAATAATAACAATAGAGGGTAATGTGATGACCATTTTTATTAAATAAGACGGTGTGCTAGAAAAAGTTTCGCTAATTTCCCCAAGAATGGGGGAGACAGCAGAACCTGTTATAATAATAAGCAATGAAATTGATAGTACAGTAAATTTTAGTAACATTCCGAATTCTCCTCATATATTTCTATCATTCTTTTTCAGTATTCTATATATAGGTCCACTTTATTCAGGATAAAATACTCATTGTTGAAGGAATTTAAAAAATTTACATAAAAATTGTTGACAAAATAAAATAAAGTCTGTATAATAATGAATCTGTCAGAACACTATTTATGACATAAATGCTTCATACTTTGCTAGTGGTAGGATCGTTAATCAAATCCAAAAAGTTATATATGGCCCATTGGTCAAGCGGTTAAGACACCGCCCTTTCACGGCGGTAACAGGGGTTCGAGTCCCCTATGGGTCACCAATATTTAATTAAAAATTTATAGAAATAATTTATCTGATAGTGATCACTATCAAAATATTTACGTAATTTATAATAGATGATATTATGCATATATTATATATAGTAATAGGTTTTTAAAAACAATTGTACCGGTTTTCATTATCAATTGTTAATTATTAATTATTCATTAGTATGAAGGGGTATAGTTCAGTTGGTAGAGCAACGGTCTCCAAAACCGTGTGTCGTGGGTTCGAATCCTACTGCCCCTGCCATACAATAAGGCCCGGTAGTTCAGTTGGTTAGAATGCCAGCCTGTCACGCTGGAGGTCGAGGGTTCGAGCCCCTTCCGGGTCGCCATAAAAATAAATATTGGGGTGTAGCCAAGTCGGTAAGGCACCAGACTTTGACTCTGGCATTTCGTAGGTTCGAGTCCTGCCACCCCAGCCATACATGGGCCATTAGCTCAGTCGGCAGAGCACTTGACTTTTAATCAAGGTGTCCCGCGTTCGAGTCGCGGATGGCTCACCAAAACAAGAAAAGGTCAGACGTTTCGAGAGATAGAAATGTTTGGCTTTTTATTATGAAGCGAAGCGTAATATCAAGACAATCTACCTTAATTTTTTGTGCCGAAAGACACATCAATCCGCTGAAGGCGATTGTCTTATTTTACATACCGATTCCTGTTTATCTATAAAGTTTTCGTTTTTATCTCTGATAAAAAAGTAAGTAGATCATGAATCTGCATTGAGGTCTTTGGGTTTGGGTTTAAGTGGTGTAGTGTTGTTTTTATAAAGCCAAGCTTCCTCATTGTTTAATGTAGTTGTCTCCTGATACTTTACGTAAAATGACTTCTATTTTTTTAGATATAGGAGAAAAAAAGCGTAAAAGCTAGATCTATTAAAATTTACTATATATAATCTTATTAAATTTAACTTTTTAACGTATAAATAGAATAGATACAATAATTTCCACTTTGCTTTTTACTTGCGTACAATTTATAATATATGTTAAGGTATAAGGGAGTAGCTTGCGGCATATGCTGTTTAGTTGATCGTCAATACGGTAGAATATCTACTCGGTCAGCTAATCATGTTATTTATGAAAGCGAGACTTTTACTGACGACCGAAGTCGTAGTAAAAGTCTTTTTTGTTTGCTTATTTTACTCTGGAATTGTTTTTATACTATACAAAATTAATTTTTAAGGAGGGTCTTTATGGAAGAAATTGTGCAACTATTTCAGGGAATTATAGCGTTTCGATGGCAGTATTTGGTGATGTATATGATTGGAGGTTTTCTGATCTACTTGGCGATCAAAAAAGATTATGAGCCGATGCTGTTATTACCTATCGGATTTGGTGCAATTTTAGTAAATCTTCCGTTAAAATCAATATGGGAGTATGAACCAACATTAGACAGTACGGTGACATCTATTGTAAGTAAATATCCGGAGCTGCAAAACTTTTTTGTAGAAAGGTTACATTACATATTTACTGATGGTCAAGCTTTTAGAGTTGAGCCAGGTGTTCTGCAACTCTTTTTCAATTCGGGAATTTTAACAGAAATTTTTCCTGTTCTAATATTTGTAGCTGTTGGTGCAATGATTGACTTTACACCGTTGCTAAAAAACCCTAGGATGCTTTTATTTGGTGCAGCTGCGCAGTTTGGTATCTTTTTTACTTTATTGACGGCATTATTTTTGGGCTTCGACCTTAAAGTGGCAGCTTCAATAGGTATTATAGGAGCTGCTGACGGACCTACTTCGATTTTTGTAGCTTCAAAGTTTGCAAAAGAGTGGTTGGGTCCTATTTCAGTAGCTGCATACTCATATATGTCCCTTGTGCCAATTATTCAACCGCCGGTTATCAGAATGTTGACTACTAAAAAAGAACGAATGATTAAAATGGAATATAAAGAAGTAAAAGTATCCAAAACAGTTAGAATTCTATTCCCTATTGTGATTACCATTATTGCCGGAGTGATAGCTCCAATCAGTGTGCCGTTAGTCGGTTTGTTGATGTTCGGTAATCTTATCCGGGAAGCGGGAGTGTTGGAGAGATTGTCCAAAGCTGCTCAGAATGAGCTTGCCAATCTTGTAACCTTACTCCTTGGTATTACAATTGGAGCCACAATGCACTATGAAAAATTTCTTAGATGGGAAACACTCCTTATATTAGGAATGGGCCTTGTGGCATTTATATTTGATACAGCAGGCGGTGTAATCTTTGCGAAAATTATGAACCTCTTTGTAAAGGAAAAAATAAACCCAATGGTCGGTGCTGCAGGAATTTCAGCATTTCCTATGTCTGCAAGGGTAATTCAAAAAATGGCAAAGCAAGAGGACCCTCATAACTTTATATTAATGCAAGCAGTTAGTGCAAACGTAGCAGGTCAGCTGGGTTCCATTGTAGCAGGTGGAATGGTCTTGGCGCTTGTTCCGTGGCTGCTATCGCTGTAGTGATACAATTTGAATATAAGGAGGATGAAAATGGGCCAGATTGATTTAGGTTTACAGCTAATGGCTTATGGACTTAGCGGAGTGTTTTTTGTATTGATTATGTTTTATGCAGTTATTAAACTGCTGGATAAAATTTTTCCATATAGTCCAGAAAAAGAGCAGGGATGAATTTGTCCCTGCTCTTTTGTACCTTAAATTATTTATTAATGATAGAGTAAAAAAAAAGAAAAAATAAGTAAAAACAAGTAAAAACTTTTAAAAATGGAGGTAATATAATGTTGGAGATTTTAAAGAAAAGAAGAAGTATTCGTAAATTTAAAGAGGTATCAGTAGAAAAGGAAAAGATTGAGGCATTGATTCAAGCAGCTCTCTTATCTCCTACGTCACGTAACCTTTACCCTTGGGAATTTATTATTGTTACAGATAAAAGTCTTTTACAAAAGCTTGCATTATCCAAAGAGCATGGCTCGACTTTTCTTAAGGATGCACCATTAGGAATAGTCGTTTTAGCAGATCCAGATAAAAGTGATGTTTGGATAGAGGATACTTCCATCGCATCAATACTTATCCAGGTAACAGCGGAATCACTAGGTTTAGGTTCATGTTGGATACAGATAAGGCAAAGACAGCATAACGAAAGCCAAACATCAGAAGAGTATGTTAGAGAGGTATTAAACATTCCTCAAAACATGAAGATAGAATCTATTATTGCAGTAGGTTATCCTGATGAACAGAGACCGGCGCATACGGAAGAGGAACTGCTATATAACAAAGTTTATATAAATCAATACGGTGGTTAGTATGGTGCTTATTTCCCACTTATGAAAGCGGGAATTTTAGTACTGTCAGTTATGAATAAATAGTTTTATAGAAATGATGTACACAGAATCAAATACATTTAATAATAAAGTAAGAAAAGGGTCAGGTTCTTTTTGAAACCTGACTCTTTTTGAGGTTATTGAGTAGATTTTTTTAGGTAGTCATAGTAATCTAAAATGTACTGTAACCTTTTTTTCTGTGTATCCGACAATATAAAGTCTTTATAATATTCTTTACCAGAAAAACGTATCTTTACTTCTTTAGAATGAGTAATAGATTTTAAATCATCTATAAGTTCAGGACTAGCAGGAATATCTACCCATTCATAAATACCTCCTATGGCGATTTTCTCTTGTACGTCCCTTAAAGAATCGAAAGGGATGTCAAAGGCTTTAGAATCAGTTTTAACTTTAATTGTTCTGGTGAAAAGCCAATCTTCCAGATGAAATCCTGTAAAGAGTCTAAGCAGAACATACTTGTCTTTTTGTCCGATATACGCTTGAAAAGCAAAATTATCGATTGATTTATGGTCACCATTTGCCGAGTACCACGTGATATTTTCTACATCATCATATTTTTTAGTAATATTTTGCATCATTTCTGCTTCTCTTTGTTCTTTTTGCATTTTTTGTGCAGATTCACACTTATTTTTAAGTTCACGTGCCTCAGCATCTTGTTTTATATTTAGTGCAAGATCGATTTTGGAAATAGCTTCAATATAGTTTTGGTTGTTATAAGCTTTTTGTGCTTGTTCAAAATAGTCAGAGAAAAGTCGGTCTTGTAATTCTTTGATTTTTTCTTGTGCTATATTAAAATGGTCCTTATCCTCTTCAATTACTTCTGTATACTTATTTAATGCTTCGGCATAATTTTTATTATTGACGAATTCAACTGCATCTTGAAAAGCCTGGTTCGATTTCTCAATAGCTTCCTTTTTGTCGGCTGCAGTAGTCTTATTATTTGCATCAGCACTAGTTTGAATGTTATTCTGGTTTATCACCTCCATAGTGAAACCAAGACCCGACAAAATAATGGATAATAAAATAATTGTTATCAGTAGGAACTTATTAAAGTTTTGATTTATCATCAGCAGTACACTGCTGAGCAAGAGACCTATAAACCCAGCTCCGATAAAGATGAATCCCATTTAATCGAACCCCCTGTAATCTTTTGATATGCCTTTTATTATAACATGAAAAAGTCGATATGTGTCGACTTTAGAAATTTTCCATAGCCTTTTTGTTGGAGTTTTTCAACAGGAATAAATCTTAAGGAAGCAGAATTAATACAGTATCGCAGTTATGACACCATCTAAAGCTTCAAATGGGGGCACCATACACCAGAAACAGCCTCCTGCAAAAGCCGCATATTGATAATTATCTTGTATTTTTAGCTCAACTATTTTTATCCCACCTTTATGTGTATTTTAATATATTTATACCAACAAAAATAAAAACTATTCACGGGTCTAGTGACATATAAAAAATCAAGAGCCTATCGCTCTCGATTTTTAAAATTTTTTAAAAAAAATTATTAATAGTTGTTTGTCTTAGTGATATTAGTTTTTCTTTTCGTGCAGGGTTACCAGTAAAAAGTAATCCTGTATCTACTGCCTCTAATGTATAATGAGGCATGTTTGCCTTAATATATGCATCGGCAAGAAAATACCAATTATCGTTTTCGTAAGGCATTTGCTTAACTTTTTGTACATAATAAGGAACTACATTTCTAGCATAATAAGGTGCTACTTGATCTACAACAGCTAATTCGGAACCATTCCAGCGAAGTAATTCAATATTGTATATTCCATCATATCCAGGTGTCCACAATGCTAAGTCGACTCTAGTTGGTGAGTTCTTTTGCTTTGGTTGTTCTATTAATTCGAGTCTATTGTAGTGATATCTACCTAATCTACTCATTTCCTGTTCCGACCAGGTATAAATATCAAGATCATTGGTATCCTGCTCAGTTTGCCAACCAATAAACAGTTCTTTACGACCGTCATTATTAATATCAGCAAAGCCTAAGTAATTCATCTCGTTATAATCAGAAGTAGACATCTCAACTGTTTTGGACCATTGTTCATTTTGTTTTTTAAAGATTGAAGTCATAATTTGATTGTCAAGACGATATGTTACAATTAATTCGTTTTTCCCATCAGCGTCTAGGTCTACAAGTTGAGCCCCTCTTATTTTTTGAGGAAAGTGAGGATTGATAAGCTTTGCTCCCGGCGGCAACAGCTTTGGTACTAATGTTTTCAAGTCTTCCTTCTTTAGCATTTTTAATGGCGATAAGATGGTATCAAAAAGTTTATTAAATGGATTGGATTTGGCTGATATCTTAAACGATCTTCTCTTGATTGGTACACGAGGTCTTGAAATTTTTCTTTTTTTGATACGAATTTTCGGTGATTTTCCAGTTTTTGATAACCCATAGGTTGCTGCAATTGCAGCGCCAATAGTTGGTATTGGTCCAATCATATGAATCGCTCCCCAAAAATAGTGATTTTCTTCTGTTTATTATATGCAAGGGAAGAGCAAAATGATATAATTCTACTAATAAATGTTGTCATAATATTATGAAATTTCCATATGGAGTGGATGAAATGAGTTTTATTTTTGATAAATTTGCTAGCTTTGATGATAATTTTATGAATGCCGTTTATTTAAATAATAAAGAAATATTACAGAAGCCTTAAGAATTCTTAAACCGGGAGGAAAGATATTAATTCAAGAATTTAATCCTAGAAGTCTTAAAGGCAAATTAGTGTATTGATTTGAAAGGATGTTAAGAGAAAAAACACGACTTTATATCTCCTCGTTTGAAAACAGGACACATACTATTAGATTTTACTGCAATCATCATGAAAGGTTTTTTTATAGTCAGGGTACATATTACTGTGATAATAAAAAGAGAAGTGATGGTAAATAAAACGATATTTACTATATGAGATAGTAACTTCATAAGTCTTCCTCCCTCTCATTCTATTTTATTAGGGGGAGGGGGGATATATAACTTTTTCATAAAAGTATACACAAAACATATGAGAATCTTAAAGTATATAAAAACTCGTAAATAAGTATAGCCGAATCTTTGTTCATATAATGTCATTCTATACAAAGAAGAATATAGCATTACAGATGGCAAATCGAAGCATTATTTATAAAATCAAAGAATTTGATATAATAATAGTATAAGTAAGATTAAGTAAACCAAGGAGGCGTGTTTATGTCGAAAATTATTATAAAAGAAATGGGTTTGGAAGAAGCAAAAAAGCTGGGAATAGATTCATGGGACCGATGGGAATGTGAACCTAGCAGGTTTGATTGGGAATATATGGAGAAAGAGACTGCTTATGTATTTGAAGGTGATGTAATTGTCACAGCAGGAGATGAAAAGGTACATATCAAAGCAAATATGCTGGTATCCTTTCCGAAGGGAATGCAATGTACGTGGGATGTACGAAAGACAATAAAGAAAGCATACACGTTTAATTTCCCGATTAATTAGGATGACAAAGGAGTATTTTTCATGGTAGAAGTATATCTAAAAAAAGGAATCAGAAAAAGAATAGAAAAAGGACATCCCTGGGTATATAAAAATGAGGTAGATACCATCGAGGGTGAATATGCTGCAGGAGATATTGTAGCGATATATAATCATAAAAGTAAGTTTATTGGCAAGGGGTATATTAATCCAAATTCATTAATTTTAATCAGGATTATGACCAGGGATAAGTCGGAAGAAATTGACGAAGACTTTTTTAGGAGAAGAATCACAAGAGCCTGGAAATATAGAGCAAGGCTGGTAGATACCAAAAGCTGTAGAGTAATTTACGGTGAAGCGGATGAATTACCCGGTCTGATAGTGGATAAATTTAATGAATATCTTTCTATACAAACTTTAACATACGGCATAGAACAATATAAGGATATAATTGTTAAAATTCTTGATGAGGTTATCAAACCTGAGGGAATTTATGAAAGAAATGATAGCGCTGTAAGAGAACTGGAGGGTTTAAAACAGCGTAAGGGCTTTTTGAAAGGAAATTTTGAGCCGTATACTGTTATTGATGAAAATGGCATCAAAATGTATGTAGATATAGAGAATGGTCAAAAAACGGGCTATTTCCTGGACCAGAGAGAAAACAGACTTGCGATAAAAGATATTGTAAAAGACGGCACAGTTTTGGATTGTTTTTGCCATACCGGTTCCTTTGCACTGCATGCAGCATATTTTGGTGCAAAGCAGGTAACTGCTGTAGATATATCAGAGCATGCAATTAACACAGCTAAAAAGAATGCAGCGCTTAACAGCCTAGAGGACAAAGTAGACTTTGTATGCGGCAATGCTTTTGATTTGCTTAGAGAGTATCAGGAAAGCGGAAAACAGTATGATGTTGTGATTTTAGACCCTCCTGCTTTTACCAAGTCCGCTAAAAAAATAAAAAGCGCTTATAGAGGATATAAGGAAATCAATCTAAGAGGTTTAAAGTTGGTAAAACCGGGTGGTTTTTTAGTAACTGCTTCTTGCTCCCACTATATGTATCCTGAGATATTTCGTGAAATGCTTAAAGAAGCGGCACTGGACGCAAAAAAGACCATTAGAGAAGTAGAGTATAGAACGCAGGCCAAAGATCATCCCTATCTGTGGCACTATGACGAATCACTATATTTGAAATTTTTTATCCTAAATGTGTGGTAGACATAATAAAAAGGCAGTTCTATTTTCATGGGACTGCCTCTTTTTTCTTTTTATTGGGAATCAACAATCTCAAATACTTAAAAGGATTTGCAAAAGAATAAAAATATTGTTATAATGATAAATACAACTCATCTTTTTTTCTATACGGATCAATAAAATCTTTTATCGTTCACTGTAGATATAAAAATTGCAGGCAGTAAAGGTAAATAAAACTATCATAAATAACAGACGAAGGAAGCAAAATAGTGTTGATATAAAAACAACATGATTTTGTAAGAGTGTTATAACTACTGTGAGAGAAAACTTATCTGTCTGTTAGCAAGATGAATGTCGTATAAAGTTTTATCAAAATCTGCCGCTTAAAAATAAGAGACTTGCCCTTGTTAAATAAAATGAAATTTTTTGATATAAAAATCCAGTAGTATATTTCTACGCTGTAGATGCAGAAGACCCAATCAAAGGGATGTTTAATAAATAATACTAAAGGAAAAGATAAAAAATGAAAGAGGTGAAAAAATGAGTGATTGGAGAAAAGAATTAAAGAATACCATTACAACTGTCCAAGAACTAAAACAGTATATGCCATTAAGTGAAAAAGAAGAAAAAGAATTGGAAAAAATTATTGATAGACATCCTATGAGTATTCCCACATATTATTTGAATCTTATTGATTGGAATGATCCTAACGACCCAATTAAAAAACTGTCTATACCATCGGGAATGGAACTTGATATGTCGGGAGACTATGATACCAGCGGAGAAGCACAGAATACTAAATTTGCCGGAGTTCAGCATAAATATGCACCTACTGTTTTGGTATTATCCACCAATGCTTGCTTAATGTACTGCAGACATTGTTTCAGAAAAAGAATGGTTGGATATTCACAAGATGAAATCATGTCGCGATTGGACGAAACAATCAATTATTTGAAGACTCATAAAGAAGTGAATAATGTGCTAATTAGTGGTGGAGATTCCTTTGTATTACCTACCAGTACCATCAAAGAATATTTAACGAGATTAGCGGAAATTGAGCATTTGGATTTTATTCGGTTTGGAACCAGAATCCCGGTTGTATACCCGCAGAGAATCATAGAAGATAAAGAATTGTTAGAAACATTGAAAGAATATACAGAGAAAAACAAACCGATTTATGTAGTTACACAATTTAATCACCCAAAAGAGCTGACCGAAGAAGCTAAAGAAGCAATCATTTTATTAAAGAAAGCGGGCGTTAGCGTAAATAATCAAACAGTGTTTTTAATGGGAATCAATGATGATCCTGAAACTTTAGCCAAACTGCAAAGGGATTTGACAAATGCGGGGGTAAATCCTTACTATGTATTCCAGTGCCGTCCGGTTAAATATGTGAAGAATCACTTCCAGGTGCCAATATATGAAGCTTATCAAACCATTGAATTAGCGAAGCAGAAGTTAAATGGCATAAGTAAGAGGTTTAGATATATTATGTCCCATAAAAGAGGAAAGATTGAAATTGTAGGTGTAAGTGGGAATAAAATGATATTTAAATTCCATCAGGCTAAAAATAAAGAGGATTACGGTAGAATCTTTGAACTAGAGGTAGATAAGAAAGCAAGATGGTTAGATGATGAGTTACATTTTATAGAATAGTTATATTATATCGATAACCAATATCTAAATTTAAAATAAATGAATGTAATTATTGATGAAATTAACCAACTTTAAATCATAATATTTAGTTTGAAAATTGGTTAATTATAAGATTTGTATAAAAATTTTAAATACGTTAAAAATAAAAAATATTGAAAATGAATCATTTAATATAGGTCAAAAAAATACATTGAGATATCAGAATAAATGTGTTAAAATTTGTAGTAATTAAGGTTAAAAGGGAGTAGCTATAATAACGATAGTAATGTCATATGTTATTATGAGTAGGATCAACATGCTGGTAACAAAATACCTGGTCCTATCACTTTATAAAATAAAGGAGCGAGACTTTTAGCTTAATGAAACTATGTGTATGGCATAGTTTTTATTAAGCTGGAAGTGTCGTTTTTTTTGTTGAAAATATTATTTGGTGTATAAAAGTTGGTGACATACAAAATATTATTTACATAATAAGAAGGAGGAGACAAGTGATTAAAGAACTTATAAAAGCCTTTTTTCTCATTTTCATGGCGGAAATGGGCGATAAAACCCAAATATTAGCGATGGCTTTTGCTACAAAATATAAGGTGCAAAAAGTACTATTAGGAGTTTTAATTGGTTCATTTTTAAACCATGGTTTGGCAGTTTTATTGGGCGTATATATGGCAAATATCATTCCCATAGAACTGGTACGTTTTATCGCTGCCTGTGCATTTATCTTTTTCGGTTTGTGGTCATTAAGAAGTGAGGTGGACGAGGAAGAAGAAGAGGCAAAAGGAAAGTTTGGCCCTGTTGTAACAGTTGCACTGGCTTTCTTTATTGGAGAACTTGGTGATAAGACGCAGCTAGCAGCCATTACTATATCTACAACCGCGCAATACCCTTTATTCATCTTAATGGGCACCGTTTTGGGAATGATTGTTACGAGTGGAGTAGGAATTTTTGTAGGAAGCAAGCTTGGGAAAAGAATTCCTGAGCTGACAATGAAATTTATTTCGGGATCTATTTTTATTTTCTTTGGAATGCTAGGGCTTTTTGAAGCGACGCCAAAGCAGTATATCACGCCACTGAATGTAACCATATTTTTTGTTGCACTAGCAATAGCTGTATTTATACTTTTAAAACCTTCTATAAAAGCAACGAAAAGTGGACAGTTATCCGCTTTTAGAAAGACAGCGTCGGAATTATATAGGCATGTGCACAAAATAAAGGCGCCTGTGCACAACGTGTGTTTGGGAGAACATCATTGTGGGAAATGTGAGGGCAAAAATTGTATGATTGGGTTCCTAAAAGAAGCTTTACAAGAAGTAGATGAAAAAGGTGTTTATATATTTCCACGAACTCGGGGTGAGGTTTGGCAGTTGGTTGATAAAAGTTATAATATGGATAAAGTGATAGAAGGACTTACAATGTCAATTGTCATTTCAAATAGGTTGAGTCAAGAACAGAACCAAAATAGCAATATAATACAGAATGATAATTTTATTGTTAATAAGACTAGAGAAACTTTTGAAAGGATATGTTTTGGAGAAAAGATACCTTTTGATGGAGACATTAAAAAGTATTTTTCATTATTAATAAAGAAGAATAAACATTTAGGTAAAAAAATTATAAAGAAATTTAATGAACTTAATGAAGCGGGAAGTTATTAGAAATTTTAGTTTGAAATATAATGAATACTGAAGCCAAAAAATCCGAAAAGTAAGCAAGTAGTTGAAGATGCATATAACGTTTCTAGTGCATATATAAATAGACTAAAGACCAATCTACAGTTGCTTGCCATCTTTATAAAAAGAAAAAGTACTTTTAATTAAAAATAATATGTTAAAAGGCGAAAATTGGATTTAATATATTTGACGAATATGGTATAATATAAAAACACCCACCCCAAATGAGGGGCAATCATGAAATGTAGTATGTGAGACACTGGAGGTAGAAGAGATTTTATGGTAAGTCAAGATAAACAAATTATTAATCTATTAAAAACATCTAAAGGACAAATAGAAGGTATAATCAAGATGATAGAAGACAACAGATATTGTGTAGATATATCCAAACAAATACTGGCAGTACAGGCACAGCTCAAAAAAGTAAATTTGAAAATACTTGATGGACATATTAAAAGCTGTGTAAAACAAGCTTTTGTAGAAGGCCACGGAGATGAGAAAGTAGATGAAATTATTGAAATTTTGGATAAATATGCAAAATAAGTAGTAAATGATAAGTAGTGGAAAGTAGAAACCTCACTTTTCATATTGCTTAATCTAAATGATGAATAGATGTGACAATTAGTTGCATCTATTTTTATTGTTAAAAAAGTATACATTGCTCAAGCAATAAAAATATTTTTTCTTAAAAGATTTAGTGTTATACTGATATTATATATCATTAATTATATAAAATCATTTGTTTTAGGCTGTAGATTTTAGTTATACATAGGGGGAAAGTAATATGAATGAGCCATGGCAATGGAATGAACAATTAGAGTCGGGCGTGCAGGAGATTGATATGCAGCATAAAGAATTGCTTCACCGAGTAAATCAATTTATGCAAGCGGTTAATGACGGAAAGCGAGAAGAGGTTGTGAAAGAAACCGTCTCATTTTTAGAGCAATATGTAAGAGAACATTTTACGGCAGAAGAAAAATTACAACAAGAAAGCAATTATCCTGGTTATGTACATCATAAAGAACTCCATGATAAATTTATTAATGACCTTCACAAGTTACAAAGTCGATTAAAAGGACAAGGGATTACTCCTGAGGTACTATTTACACTTAGTAGAACAGTTAGTTTATGGTTAGTGGAACATATAGGAATGGCAGACATGACTTTTGCAGAATTTTTAAAAAACAATAAGATATAAAATTCGTGAATACCATCTTAAAACTAGATGGTATTTTTTGTTATTTGATCTATTGTGCTAGTTCAAATATTATTTTAGTCGCTAAAAGTTCCAAAGCCAAGAATTCTAAGCTCGCTTCAGATCGGCTCAAACTCGCTTTGCTCAAACAGGTGATGCGACTTTTCCTCCGCTTTGCTAAGAATTTCTAACGGTTTTTCACTATACTCTTGTCATAATATTTTTGAACTCCGAGCTTCAAACTCCGAACTCCAAACTTCAAATTGAACTAGCATAATGTGTTATTTAGAAAAATAGATTACGCCGCATTAGAAGCCTTTTTTATTTCCAGTAATTATAAACAAACAACTTAAATTTTGACAAAGGTTGTTTGTTTGTGGTAAAATATTTATGCATTTTGAAAATATTTTTGAAATGCATATTTTAATTATTGTTTAGGTAAAAATATGTAGCAGAATATTAATATAGGAGATATCTTAACGCAGTAGTCTAAATGATAAAGCCAAGATATATGCTTAGATATCTATAAGATCCGAAGTGAAATGTTAATTATTTATTAAAATGGGTATAGATTATTCATATTATAATTTTTTGTATTAACATAACTTTGAAAATAAACATATAATAAGGAGGTAAGTCCTTGGTTAGATTTGAAAATGTAAAAAAAGCATATAATGATGTTACTGTTATAGAAGATTTGAATCTTCATATTAAGGAAGGTCAGTTGGTTGTATTAATCGGACCAAGTGGATGTGGCAAAACAACTACCCTAAAAATGATCAATAGAATTATTGAACCTACATCCGGTTCGATATACATTGACGGTGAAGATATTACTAAAGTAAATCCGGTAATGCTTAGAAGAAAGATTGGATATGTTATTCAGCAGATTGGTTTATTTCCCAATATGACTATTGCTCAGAATGTCGAAATTATACCTAAACTTTTAGGATGGCCTGCTGATAAGCGAAGGAAGCGAACCGAAGAATTGTTGCATATGGTTGATATGAGTCCTGAACAATATGCTGACCGCTATCCATCTGAATTGAGTGGAGGACAACAGCAACGTATAGGGGTTTTAAGAGCATTAGCAGCTGAACCCCCTTTGGTTTTAATGGATGAGCCTTTTGGGGCATTGGATCCTATTACAAGAGAATCTCTTCAAGATGAAGTTAAAAGACTCCAGAAAAAACTTAAAAAAACCATTGTGTTTGTAACGCATGATATGGATGAGGCACTTAAGATTGCAGATGTGATTGTTCTGATGAAGGACGGAAAAATTGTACAAGCTGCATCACCGGAAGAATTATTGTCTAATCCTGCCAATGATTTTGTGGCACAATTTATTGGAAAGCATCGATTGAATGATGGTTTAGAGATTGAAACGGTTGAAGATGTTATGAGACATGATCCGGTTACTGTAACGAAAGATATAGGTACTTCGGAAAGTGTGGCGTTGATGAAGCGTAAAGGAGTTAACAGCCTTTTGGTTGTAGATGATGAAGGACGATTGGAAGGGGTTGTTACTGTCGATAAGATACGTAAACAGGGAAAAGCAGGAAGAAATATCAGTGAATTAATAGATAAGGATATAAGGACAATACCAACTAATACAAATGCGAGAGAAGCTTTTGATATCCTTATTGAAGACAAATTGGATTACCTTGCAGTGGTTGACGACAAAAATAAAGTAAAAGGACTTGTCACCAAAACCAGTATTGTAAAGGCTTTGGCGGAAGTCGTATGGAAGGATAATGGCCATGAGTGAGTTTTTTGCTTTTGTGGTTAGGGAACAAGATTTAATCATTAGTAATATGCTGCGCCATATATATATTTCTCTTCTTGCAGTTTTCATTGGGACGCTGATTGCAGTACCATTGGGTATATGGCTGACCAGGAAGAGAAAAATTGCAAATTACATTTTAGGGATTACAGGGATTATTCAAACCATCCCCAGTTTGGTTTTGCTAGGGCTTGCATTGATTATTTTTGGATTAGGAGTAAAACCGGCTTTAATTGTACTTTCACTTTATTCCATACTCCCTATTCTGAGAAATACTTACACAGGGATTAGTGAAGTGGATGACATGTATATTGAAGCAGCAAAAGGAATGGGCATGAAGAATATTCAAATTCTTTATATGGTAGAAATTCCACTGGCTCTTCCGGTGATCATTGCAGGGATAAGAATCTCCTTAATATATATCATCAGTTGGGCTACGTTGGCTGCATTGATTGGAGCAGGAGGACTCGGAGATTTAATCTGGACGGGTCTGGCAAGTTATGACAAGAATTTAATTTATGGAGGAGCTATACCTGCTTCTATATTGGCTTTAGTTGTAGGAGCATTAATAGGTTTTATACAAAAAATTGCAACTCCTAGAGGACTGAGACGATAGGGAGGAGTGAATTGGATGGAAAAGATACTGATTACAGTTGTAGACCACCTGCAAATAGCAGCTACAGGTGTCTTAATCGCTGTGTTAGTTGGTATAACGATGGGAATTGTTTTGACACGGTATAAACCTATAGCAGGATTTGTGATGTCAGTCACAGATATTATACAGACTATACCCACGTTGGCCTTGTTGTCTATATTAATGATCATGTTTGGTCTTGGGAATGCCACAGTAATTATAGGATTATTTCTTTATTCTCTTCTTCCCATTATACGTAATACTTATGTAGGGATATTAAGTGTAGACGAGGGTTTGATAGAGGCAGGTCTGGGTATGGGTATGACCAAAACACAGTTATTATTTAAAGTGGAACTGCCCATTGCACTACCTATTATTCTTTCAGGGATTCGCATTGCTTTCATAACCGCATTAGGTATTACGACAATAGGTGTGTTAATAGGTGCAGGAGGATTGGGTCATTTTATCTGGAGAGGAATACAGATGCAAAATACCCGTATGATTCTTTCCGGAGCAATTCCGGTATCCATACTCGCGGTGGGTGCTGATTTACTGTTGGGATTCTTAGAAAACAAACTAGTAAAAAGAGCTAAGAGAGCATAAGTAATAATAAAAAATAGGAGGTATTATCATATGTATTTAAAGAAGACATTTTCACTACTGATATGTTTCATATTGATTGCAGGTGTATTTGCTGGGTGTGCTGGAGGAGGAAACAAAACTGTTGTAGTTGGGTCCAAAGATTTTACCGAAAATATTATTTTAGGTGAAATGATTGCCCAGATGTTAGAAGCACATACTGATCTAAACGTTGAAAGAAAATTAAATATGGGTGGAACTTTTGTAAACTTTGAGGCAATTAAAAAGGGCGACATTGATATGTATGCCGATTATACAGGAACAGGTTTAACTGCACAATTAAAAATGGACGTAATCAATGACGCAGATAAGGTATATGATATCGTTCAAAAAGAATTTAATGAACGTTTTAAAATTAAGTGGTTAAAGCCGTTAGGTTTTAATAATACCTATGCTGTAGCTGTAAAGGAAGAGTTTGCAGAGGAAAATAATATAGAAAAAGTTAGTGATTTGGTACCTTTAGCACCTGACCTCGTGTTTGGAGCTGAGCATGAATTTTTCAATAGACAAGACGGTTATGATGGCATGATAGAGACTTATGGACTAAAATTTAAAGATGTGGTAAAAATGCAGGTAGCACTAAAGTACCAGGCAATTGGAGAAGGGAAAATGGATGTAACAGACGCTTTTGCAACAGATGGTCAGTTGATTACCTATAAATTGAAAGTATTACAAGATGATAAAGGTTTCTTCTGAATTATCAGGCAGAATCTGAAGGCAAAGAGATTGAAGATGTAGTATCTGATTTCCTTAAGAGCAAAGGTTTGATATAAGCTAAATTATAACAGTAATCAATAACGAATGTAAAAAGTGGAATACTTGCTTAAGTGAGTATTCCACTTTTTGTGTTTTTTTGCCAGTAAAAATTGCACTCTAGGCCTTTCCGAATACTGTTGTTATGTAAATATTATAGCAACAGCATTAAAGTTCTGATATAAATAATAAGTCTTACATTATAATACAATCGTTGCATAAAGAAAGCACTAAAGTTCTGTTAAGGTTCTAGTATAATACATAAAAAATTTTATGTTGAATATTTATGCAAAAAAAGTTATAATTATTTATAATAAAAATTATATCGATAAAAAAAACAAAGGAACACCAAAAATGGAATTCATAAAATTAGAATTTATTTATTTTTAAACACAGATTATTTAGAGGGGGTAAGGTTTTGTTATTTCAACAAATTCTAAACGGTTTAACTATCGGCGCAGTATATGCATTGGTTGCACTAGGGTATACATTAGCTTACGGAATTTTAGGTTTAATTAATTTTTCTCATGGTGAGATATATATGATGGGCGCTTTTATTGCTTTTACGTGTATTTCCATTTTCAACTGGAATATTTGGCTGTCACTCATTTTGGCTGTTGTCATTTGTGGTTTGATTGGAATCGTTGTAGAGATTGTGGCGTTCAGGTCTATAAGACATGGTGCAAGGTCTTCACAATTGATAAGTGCTATAGGGGTTTCTATTGTGCTTCAAAATATTGCAATGTTAACTTGGAGTTCACGAACGCAACCTTTTCCGCAAATTATTACTACAAAAATTATTAAAATAAATGATATTGTTATTTCTAATCTTCAAATATATATTTTAGCAACAGCGGTAATCTTAATGGTTACGTTATATCTTTTGCTTTACAAATCAAGGATTGGAATTGCGATAAGGGCCACATCTCAGGATCCGGACACTACTAGTTTGATGGGGATTAATGTAAATAAGATTATATCTATAACCTTCGCAGTTGGGTCTGTTTTAGGAGCAGCCGCAGGAATTTTAATGGGACTGTACTATAATAGTATTGTTTTTAACATGGGATATACCGTGGGATTAAAGGCATTTGTTGCTGCAATTTTAGGAGGGATAGGTAATATACCGGGAACCATGCTAGGAGGTATCTTGCTTGGATTTGTCGAAAGTATTTCAGCCGGATTTATATCCTCGCAGTATAAAGATGCTTTAGCATTTCTTATTATGATTATCGTACTCCTGGTTAAACCAACAGGCATTTTCGGTACAAAAGAAGTAGAGAAGGTGTAGGTGATATTGTGACAATCTTAAGACAGTTGTTTAATAATATAGCATTACTGACTGCTAAAAACAAAAAATTATCAATGATGTTAGGTATTATATTATTTGTGCTGTTTCCATTTGCTCTTAATAATAACTATATTCTTCATATTTTAATTATTGTGGGTATTTATATGATTTTGGGGGTCAGCTTAAATATTGTTACCGGAATTACCGGTGAATTAGATTTGGGACATGCTGCTTTTTTTGGAATAGGTGCATACATATCAAGTTTATTTACAATGAAAATTTATAATAACTTTTGGTTAGGTTTAATAATTGCTGCAATTGTTTCGTTTATCTTTGGTATTATTTTAGGCATTCCGAGTCTTAGGATAAGAGGAGATTATCTAGCTATAGTGACTTTGGGATTTTCTGAGATAGTAAGATATGTATTGTTAAACTGGCAAGATGTTACAAATGGGCCTATGGGGATAAATAGAATCCCGCTGCCTAGTATAATGGGGTACAGGATTGGTACCAAGCAGGCCTTATTTTATCTTGTATATGCACTAGTTATTATAACTATTATTTTAGTAAGAAATTTAAGTAAATCACGATTTGGAAGAGCTCTTGTAGCTATAAGGGAAAACGAAATTGCTGCAGCGGCGATGGGGATCAATGTAGGATATTATAAGGTTTGGTCGTTTGCCATTTCTGCAGCGTTTGCCGGCGTAGCGGGCAGTCTTTTCGCTCATTATATGAGTTTTATTAGCCCGATGAACTTTACTTCAAATGAGTCTATTCTCATATTAAGTATGGTTGTTTTAGGTGGAAAAGGGAGCATTATAGGATCAATTCTTGGCGTATCGGTGTTAATGCTGCTCCCTGAAATGTTAAGATTTGTTTCTATGTATAGAATGCTAATATACGGAATAGCGCTAATTGCTATGATGATATTTAAACCAAAAGGAATAATACCGGAAAATAGAATGCCCGGGAACTATAAAAAGATATCTTTCATAAAAGCTTCCAAGGCACAAGAGCACGAAGTCTGATTGCTGATAAAAAGAGGTGATAAGGTGGAATTATTAACAGTTAATAATATTTGTAAGTATTTTTCTGGATTAAAAGCAGTTGATGATGTCTCTTTCAATGTAAAAAAAGGTGAAATTGTAAGTATTATAGGTCCCAATGGGGCAGGTAAGACAACGCTATTTAATGTAATATCAGGACATTATACTGCAACGAAAGGAAAAAAGATATTTGACGGTAAAGACATTACTGATTTACCTGCTTATAAAACTGCAGAAGTCGGAATAACAAGAACTTTTCAAAATATTAGGTTGTTTTCTAATTTAACTGTACTTGAAAATGTGATGATAGGTCTTCATACCAAATTAAAAGCAAGTATCCTTGATTCCTTGCTCAACATAGCGAAAACAAAAGAAGAAGAAGTTCAGTGTTATGATAATGCAATGGAGCTTTTAAAACAGGTAAATCTTGAAAATAAATGCATGGAGTATGCCAATAATCTATCTTATGGAGAACAAAGAAGACTTGAAATAATAAGAGCACTAGCCTCTAAACCGAAATTACTCATGTTGGATGAACCTACGGCAGGAATGACAATGCAAGAGGCAATGGAATTAGTTCAATTTATTAATCATTTGAAATATGAAGAAATCACTATATTACTAATTGAACACAACATGAGAGTTGTTATGGATATATCCGACAGGGTGGTAGTTTTAGATCATGGTGTAAAAATAGCAGAAGGTAAGGCCCATGAGATTCAGTCCAATGAAAAAGTAATTGAAGCTTATTTAGGAAGGAGGAAAAATAGTGCTTAAAGTGGAGGGTCTTACAGTTAAATATGGAAATATTACGGCTGTAAATAATATAAGCTTTGAAGTGCCGCAGGGTAAAATTATAGCCCTTGTAGGCAATAATGGAGCTGGGAAAACAACTACACTAAAAACAATATCTTGCCTTTTGAAATCGGCAAATGGAAAGATTATATTTGATGGTAACGATATTATAGGCCAGCAGCCACATAAAGTTGCAAGGCAAGGGCTTGTACATATACCTGAAGGAAGGCATATATTTCCGCGGCTTACTGTTAAAGAAAATCTTACCATCAGTTCTTTTTCAAGAACTATAAAGTTTAAACATTTCAAAAAAGAAATGGAGGAAGTTTTTGAAATTTTCCCAAAACTCAAAGAGAGGCAAAAACAGTTAGCAGGTACTTTAAGCGGAGGGGAACAGCAAATGCTTGCTATTGCAAGAGGTATCCTCCAGAAGCCAAAGCTTTTAACATTGGATGAGCCATCAATGGGATTGGCACCAATAATAGTAGAAGATGTTTTTGAAAGTATTACAAGAATAAATAAACAGGGGACAACTATACTTTTAGTTGAACAAAATGCTCAAATGGCACTGTCTGCTGCTGATTTTGGTTATGTAATGGAAGTTGGAGAAATTGTACTTAATGGTTCTGGTGCTTCATTACTCAATGATCCCAACGTGAAAAAGATATATCTTGGAGAAGTAGATTAACATTATAAGACTGGATTTTTTAGATTCAGAAAAAGCATATTATTTTCAATGTAAAAAACAGATGCAATTTAGTCAGCTGTTTAATAATAAAATTATAATAAACACAGGAGGGGTATTATGTTAAAGTCAAAAAAAATCATAGTTCTTATCAGTTCTATTTTAATTATTAGCTTACTGGGAGTGGTGGGCTGTTCAAATCAAGCCGGTGATTCAAAAGTCATTAAGCTAGCAACGGCAGCTCCTATGACAGGTGATTATGCACAATATGGAGAGTATAGTAAAGAAGGTCTTGAACTGGCATTAGAGGAAATTAATAAGAATGGTGGAGTTTTAGGAAAGCAAATAGAACTTGTATACGGTGATGACAAAGGAGATCCAAAAGAGGCAGTAAGCGTGGCTCAAAAGTTTGTTAATGATAGAAAAATTGTTGCTATATTAGGACACTTTTTCAGTGGTGCAACTTTAGCTGCAGGACCTATATATGAACAGAATGGTATTCCTGCGCTTGCTATAGCATCAACCAATCCTGACGTGCCTAAAGTTGGTAAATACATATTCAGAATCAATGTTGGTGATAACTATCAGGGTATGCAGCTGGCAAAGTGGCTGTATGAAAAAAAAGGAATAAAAAAAGTGGCGGTAGTTTATGATAACAATGACTATGGAAAAGGAGTTTCTAACGTTTTCATCAAAAACTTTAAACAACTTGGTGGTGAAATTACTACAGTAGAATCTTATATTGGTGGACAGGAAAAAGATTTTAGTGTTATTGTGACTAAAATAAAAGAAAGTAATGCTGAAGCCATCATGATGGCGAGTTATCCTACTGAAGGTGCTCTTATTGCCCAACAGGCAAGAAATAATGGTCTAGATATTCCTCTTATTTGTACTGATAGTATTTATACAGATGATTTTATTAAATTAGGTGGAAAAGCAGCTGAAGGTGCAATAGTTGTTAGTTATTTCCATCCGTCCGATCCAAGACCTGAAGTGCAGGAATTTATAAAGAAATTTAAGGAAAAATATAACAAAGAACCAAATTCATGGTCGCCATATGCTTACGACGCGATGTACGTGATGGCAGATGCTATAAAAAGGGCAGGTTCGACAGACAAAAAGGCTATACAGAAAGCTTTAGCTGAAACCAAAAACTTTCAAGGAGCAACCGGCATAACCACCTTTAATCAAGATGGAGAACCGGAAGGAAAAGACTTGATTATACTAACAGTTAAGAATGGTGCCTACGTTCCCTTGGATGAATAACATTTATTACAAATTACATACGAGACTGCAGCATGTTATAGGGAAGGGAAGAATATAATGGATAAACTAAAGAGAAATAAATTCGGTATTCTGGGTCTTGCATACGATACATCTGCTTCCTTAGGATGGCCAGGTGCACGATATGCTCCAAAACAGATAAGAAATTCTTTGCAGTGGATATTGAATAGAATTAAAGATAATGAAATATTTGATACAGAAAAAAACAAAATTATTGACATGTCAAAACTTGTAGTAGAAGATTTTGGAGATGTTTGTATCAGTAGGTACAACCATGAAAAAAGTATTGAAGAAATGAAAGTACAAGTAGATCAACTTTTTGAGCAAGGATTCACGCCTATCTTATTGGGTGGAGACCACTCTGTAACATGGCCGGGTATATTATCCTTATATGATAATACTAAGGGCAATATTGGTATTATACAAATGGATGCCCACTTGGACTTAGTTGAAGATTCTTATGTTCAGGGTAAATATTCCGGAAGTAGTGAAATCAGAAGAGCCATAGAAATGGATAGAATATCCGGTAAAAATGTCGTGCAGGTTGGCATTCGGGGTTATAATTATGCAGAACATTACCACTATATTAAAAATAACGATATAATGGTAATAAATCCTGAAGCGTTTTACACTAGAGATGTAAAGCAGCTTGCAATGCAGGCACTCGAGAAAGCAAGTCAAGGGACAGACCACATTTATCTGACCGTTGATATTGATGTGCTTGATTCAGCATTTGCACCTGGATCAGGAGCAAATGAACCTGGAGGTATTAATACTTATCAGCTTTATACATTTGTTAAGGAGCTAGCTCCATATGTTGATGCCATTGATATAGTAGAAGTGAATCCTCTTACTGACTACAGGGATATGACAAGTACGGTAGCTGCAAAACTAATATTTGACTTTATAGCAGCAAACTATTAACCAATATCTAAATTTAAAATAAATTAATGTAGTTATCGATGAAATTAACCAACTTTAAATCATAATATTTAGTTTTAAAGTTGGTTAATTATAAAAGCTTCTCCAGAAAACTTTTGAAAGGGTGAAGTGATTGATGGGAATAAATAGCACCATTGATACAGATGTACTGGTAATTGGAGGAGGAACAGCGGGAGCTGTTGCTGCCATAGAAGCAAAAAAAATTACTAATAAAGTCATTGTAGTTTCGAAAGGTATTGTGGGAAAGAGTGGAAATACACCAATGGCAGAGGGTGGAATACAGGCATCTTTTCATATTGAAGATAGTCCGGATGATCACTTTAATGATACTATGGATGCAGGAAGATATGTGAATGATCCATCACTGGTAGAGACGCTTGTGACACAAGCACCGAACTGTATTCGAGCTTTAGAAAGGTATGGTGTAAGGTTTAAGAAGCTGCCAGATGAAGGGTTCTTTCAATACAAAACCAGCGGTAGTTCACATCCGAGATGCTTATGGATTATAGGTGGAGGGGTAGGATTGGTACAACCTCTTTTTAAGACAGTAAGAAAACTTGGTGTAAGCATAATAGAAGATGTAATGATTACTAAAATATTAACCTCAGATAATCTTGTAAATGGGGCTTGTGGAATAGACTTTAAGACAGGAGAATTTCTAAATATTAAAGCAAAATCTATTGTAATAGCTGCAGGTGGAAATGAGAGTCTTTACCGTATTTCTGATGGGTCATTAGATGCAAGTGGAGATGGAGCGGTATTAGCGTATAATGCTGGTGCCCAACTGATAGACATGGAATTTATTCAGTTTTATCCTCATGCACTTGTTTATCCGGAATCTCTAAAGGGTGTAATCATACCTGAAGAGGTTTATTATAAAGATTTGGTGGGAGGAAAACTGATAAACGGATTAAGAAAAGAATTTGCAGGGAAATATGACCCAATAAGGAAAGAAAATACTACAAGGGATATCTTGGCAAGAGCAGTGTTTACTGAAATAGCAGAAGGAAGGGGGACACAACATGGGGGTGTTATAATAGATCTGACGAGGGGTAATAAGGAAAGAATGATGGAAATCTTACCGGCGCTGTATAACTATTTATTGATGAATGGAATAGATATGTTTACTGAAGAAGTAGAAGTTGCACCTAGTGCACATTATCAATGCGGAGGTATTAAGATAAATAAAAAAGCGGAGACCACCATTGAAGGACTATATGCAGCCGGGGAATGTACCGGTGGTATTGATGGAGCGAATAGGCTATCAAGTAATGCCCTTACAGAGGCAGTAGTTTTTGGAATGATTGCCGGTAAGAATGCTGCAGAGAACGCCCTGAAAGTCCGAAATGTGCACATTGATGAAAAACAAGCTGTAAGCGAATATTTTATGTTTGACGAAATTTTGAAAAGAGATATCGATGGTGGGTTTGATGTAATGGACATTAAAAAAGAGATTCAGAGGTTAATGTTTGATAAAGTGGGAGTAGTACGTAGAAAAGAAGAGTTGGCACAAGTGATTGAGCGTTTACAGGAAATAAAAAATGACAAACTCGGTCAAATCTGTCTAAGAAATAGGGGAAAAATTTATAATATAGAAATGCTGGAATATTTTGAACTATGTAATTTGATTGAGAATGCTATAATCGTTACTAAGACGGCGCAATACCGTGATGAAAGCAGAGGAAGCCACTTTAGGGCAGATTGTCCTAACGAGGATAATGTCAACTGGAAGAAAAATATTATAGTACAAAAACATGGTAATGATGCTAGGTTGTTTTAGTACTTTTTATGATTGATGAGGTGGAAATTACGATGGAGAAGGAATTAGCTGTTATAAAGATTCTACGGCAAAACGCAAATAGTAGTGAGAGCAGCTATGAAGAATATAAAGTACCTTTTAAAAAGAGTAAGAATGTTCTGCAAGTTCTTTTAGATATTTATGATTATAAAGACAGATCTTTAGCTTTTAGAAGAAACCGCTGTAATCGGGGAATGTGTGGTTCATGCATTATGGTTATAAATGGAAAGGTTAGAAGGGCATGCATTACTAAAATGATGAAGGAAATGATCATTGAGCCTGCGAAACAATATGAGTGTATAAAAGATTTAGTAACTAATTTTTATACTGTGAACAGCTTGAAAAATAATGAAAAGTAAATAAAAATAAAAATTGCGGCCAGTAGTTAATAGACAAGCTATATTTAGAAATGCAACATAGTAAAAGCGTGAAGATTATGTTTACCGATGAAAGATTTATCGGTAAATATTAGAAGTGTATTTACATTATTTGTTATATGAGATATGATTATATGTACTTTTATATCTAAACTTTTATATCTAAAAATAGATTTGACGTTATGTAGAATATGTATAAATTATTTGCTTTTTATATTGGTAGCGCCTGATTATATGACTTATAACTCTTTAAAATTTTCTAGAGTCTCAACAAAAAATATTAATATTTTACAGTTTGCTGCATAAGTCTAATATTTATTAATAGAATTATAGTGACAAAGTATGTGTTAGTTAAATGCATAGTAGTGAGAAAAACTTTAATTTAAATAAATTGTGAAGTGTAAAAGGAGGTGAAAATGCTAAATTTATGAAAGAGAAAAGTTTTTTGAAACCAATAGGAAATAAATCAATTGTAGATAAGGTTGTGCAGAGAATAACCGATGCTATTATTGCCGGAGAATTAAGACCTGGAGATAAAATACCTACAGAAATAGAACTTAGTGAAAACTTTGGTGTTGCTAGAAATTCTATTCGGGAAGCGATAAAGATTTTAAGTGCTTTAGGTGTTTTAGAAATCAGAAGGCCTAACGGTACATATATATCTAATAAGTTTTCTGGTAAGATGTTGGATCCGATAGTCTATTATCTCATATTGGAGCAAGATTCATCAACAGCAATTGTTGAATTAAGAAGGTTATTTGAAGTAGGAATATTAGAATTAGCGATAGAGAAAGCAACACAGGATGATATAAGAAATTTAGAGGATATACACCTGAAATTGGTGAAGGAAGTATCAAAGGATAAAAAAGATTATCAAAAGATAACCGAGAGAGATATTGAGTTTCATAAACATATAATTAGTATTACTCGTAATCCTTTAATGGCAAAGATTGGTGATATTATAATTAGATTAACTACACCTTCACAAGTCAAAACAGTAAAAAAGATTATGGAATCAACTAATCCAGAGTTTATCATTGAAACGCATGAAGAGATATTACTACTAATTAAGAATAAAAGTTATTCTAATATTAGAAATGTTATAGAAAAGAGTTATTCTGTATGGAGGCATAATGTAAATTAAATTTGTATTTATTATCCTACATTGGATATTAGAGATTGGTTTTATTTAGATCTTGATAAAAAATTGTATGGTCGAATCATGTAATACTATAAGATCACTAGCTCCTAAAATTGATAAAACAATATTTGTTTCCAATTTATATAATTTTTATATAAACTTTATAATTTTGGTTGATGTTTAGACAGAATAAAGAAGTATAAGCAATAAAAAATATAAATATGAATTTTATAAATATAATTGACAATATATTTATAAAATGTTAAAATTATACATATATATGTTGGATTCAAGTATTTAGGTAGAGCAATTTAGGTTCAGGATAATCATATTCGTTTTAAAAAGAATTTTAACTTATCTTTCTTATTGATCATATAAGCTAATAATTTATTTAATATGATATAATATCCTACATTGATCGTTGTATGTATATTGTTATTTGTTTAACAGTGATTTAAAATAATATAATGATTTAAAACCGCATTAAATATCGATTATATATAATGAGGATCATTCATTTATATATTTTTTGTTACTTATCAAAAACTAAGATAATAATGGTTTTGATGATGTACGATTCTTTAGTATTCTTGGATGACTTATGTTATGTTCAGTAGATTTTTGGCATTTCTGTTATTAAGATAAAATTAATCTTATTTTTCCTTAACTTCCGATAAAGATGGTATATGATATTGATTAAATTTTATACAGTGATAACATACTATGTTGGACATTCATTGTATATAATCCTTGAGATTTGACGACGCCTTTTTATTCAAAATTTTTGAATTAATGGATATAGATGTAATAACACATAAATAAATAGTCGAAAGAGGGCGTGATATTGTGAGAGCTGCACTTATTGACAAACCGTTTTCCGTTAAGTTTACACATGTATCTGAACCAATGATAACTAAGGCAAATGAAGTTAAAATTCAGACTTTTGTTACAGGTATATGCGGTTCAGAGGTACATGCATTTCATGGAACCCATCCGTTCAGAATTCCTCCCCTCGTATCCGGCCATGAGGTTGCTGGGGTCATTATTGAGGTTGGCAGCGACGTTAAAGATTACAAGGTGGGTGACAGAGTAACTGTAGAACCGCATTATGGTTGTGGCTTATGCAATCTTTGTAAAGAGGGGCGTTATAATATATGTTCTCAGAAATTAGTATTAGGCGCTAAAGACTGGAGTGGCTCATTCGGCGAATTTTTCGTTGTGCCTGAGCAAACCGTAATAAAGCTACCGGATAATCTGAGCTTTGAAAAGGGAGTCCTCATTGAGCCTATAGCGGTTGGTATGCATGCTGTAAGGCAGTCCGGCCTCAGCGTTGGCCAAACAGTTGCAATAATTGGAACTGGACCTATAGGACTTGGTGTTATGTTATCGGCAAAAATGGCAGGTGCCTCCAAAATAATCATGACAGATGCATTAGATTTTAACCTTGAGGTGGCTCAAAAGATGGGATGCAAATATACCATTAACGCATTAAAGGAAGATGTGTTTCGAAAGGTATTGGAAATCACCGACGGAAAAGGTGTGGATGTTACATATATTGCCTTTGGCAATGAAAGCACATTTGCCGATGCTCTTAAAATCACTAAAAGGGGCGGAGCAATTTCGGAGATTGCTATTGTAGGCGTTCCTGTTAAAATTCCAATTTCCACTTTACAGCTAAATGAGATACGCTTGTATGGTTCCAATATGTATACCAGAATAGATTTTGAAATTGTACGTGATGCAATTGCTAACGGTGATTTCGATGTTGAGCCGCTGATATCCAAAATAATGCCCATTGAAGAAGTGGAAAAAGCTATGAAGATTGTTGACAAAAAGCTAGAAAATGTAATTAAAGTACTTCTTAAATTTTGATGATTATTGATTTTGTAGTGATGGATGCTGATATTGCTAAGTCCTGAATGAATTTTATACAGGGAAAACCTTGTGTAAGATAAAAAAGCAAGAAAGGAGATGTATCTTTTTAATCTTAAGAAGAAAAGAATTACGAAATTTATAAAGCTGCAGAAATAATTTTAAAAATCCTTGTAGAAGGATTTTAGCAAGGCATGGTTACGTAATATTGCCATGGCGTTTCCCATGCGTTTAGTAAAAGGGTTGGTAATCGGAATAAACCTTAAACTCAAAAAAGTAAATGGAGGGAAGATGTATGAAAAGAAAAATTTTGTGTTCTATTTTGATAGTGGTGATGTTGGTGTCCTTTACGGTTAGCTTTACCGGATGTCAAAAAAATACTTGGCCCAACAAGCCGATAAACCTTGTTGTTTCCTCTTCGGCAGGCGGTGGAACAGACCTTGGTAACAGAGCTTTGGCAGCTGCTTTGGAAAAAGAGCTTGGCCAAAAGATTACCGTTGTTAACGTACCTGCAGGAGGCGGCGGAGCTGCTGCAAATCAGGTATTCTCAGCTCCCCACGATGGTTATAATTTACTTGGCTTCTTTGAGGGTATTTTCTCCTTTGCCGTTATGAATGCCCATAAGTCCACTACAAAGGACTGGGAATATTTTATTCTTGGCGGTACCCCTGGTGTATTATCAGTGAGGGCGGATTCTCCTTGGAATAGTGTTGAAGATGTCATCAAGGCGATGAAGGATAAACCGGGTGAAATCAAGCTTGCAAACTCTAGCGTAGGCTGTATCTGGGATATTAAGGCAGCACTGCTCAAAGAAGCAGCAGGTCTTGATTATAAATTTATGCCTTACCAGGGCTCCAATCCATCTATCCTTGCTTTACTTTCCGGGGAAGTGGATGTTGTTATTACAGGTGTCGGTGAACAGGCTGAGTTTCTCGAAGCAAAGAAATTAAAGCCTCTTGCTATGATAGAGCTTGAAGATCATGACGTACCGGGATATAAAGGCGTTCCTTCTATTACTAAGGCTGTTCCTGCAATGAAGGATGTTCTTCCTCTCGACCAGACAATCGGATTTGCAGTACCTTCAGATGTTCCGAAGGAAGTACTCGATAAGCTTGATGCAGCATTTAAAAAGGCTATTCAATCCGAAGAAGTTCAGAAATATGCCAAGACTAAGTTTGTAAGGATCTCTGGTAAGTCCGGTGCAGATGCAAAAGAAATTGGAAAGAAAATGGAATCTATAATGTCTTGGATTTTATATGACAAGAAGGTTGCACCAAAATCTCCTGAAGAATTTGGAATTGCCAGACCAAAGAAGTAAGTTGGAATTATTTTAAAGTAAAGGAGACAGTCATTTTTGTCTCCTTTACTTTAAAATATGAGGGGGTAAAGTATGTTTGAAGATAAGAAGATTCTACGAAAAGCGGATATTGTTTTTGGAACAATACTAATATTGATATCATCTTTTTTTCTCTTTCAATCTTTCAAAATGCCCAGAACTGCCGATATACTAAGAGCTCAGAATAACCGAGAGGCTTTATTAACAGCTCCTGGAATTATGCCTGCATTAGTATCTGCTATACTTATAATTTTGGGGATATTGCTAATTGTCGGTGCCTTAAAAGAGGGGGCTAAATTAACAAAGGAAGATTTATCAAAGGTTAAGACATGGTTTGGAACAGTTGAAAGCAAGAATACCATGATAATGTTTGCCATAATAATTATATACATTTTCGGATTCTTAGGCAGATTACCCTATATAGTATCAACCTTTATATTTCTTGCAGCATTTATGTTTATTTTTAAAGCAGCTAGTTGGAAATGGGTTCTATTTATAGCCGCATTAACGTCTGTAGCAATAGCTTTTGCGTTTGGAAATATAGTAATGATTCCGTTACCATAAAGGGGGGAATGAGATGGGAATTATCATTTTATTTGAAGAAATTATTAAATTATTTAGCTGGCAAATAATACTTGCATTATCTGTTAGTACAAGTCTTGGCATAATCATAGGGGCACTCCCCGGGTTGACAGCTACAATGGGTATTGCTCTTTTAACAGGTCTTACATATAAACTGCCATCATCGCTTGCAATACCTGTACTTATGGGGATATATGTTGGGGCAATTTATGGTGGTTCAATTTCAGCGGTTTTAATCAACATACCGGGCACAGGTGCTTCAGCTGCAACCGCACTTGACGGTTTTCCTTTAGCCCAGCGTGGTGAAGCATTAACGGCATTGACTGTTACAAGGGTAGCCTCCATGATTGGTACAGTCTTCGGACTTATCTGCTTAATCAGCTTTGCGCCACCTATTAGCCTAATTGCGGAAAAGTCATTTGCCTCACCGGAGTTTTTTTTGCTGGCGATTTTTGGTATAGTCATATGCGGCTCCCTTACATCGTCAGATAAGCCAATAAAAGGTTGGATTGCTGGCATGATGGGTATAATGATATCCTTTGTTGGAATAGAAGAAATACACGGTTATCAGCGCTTTGTTTTTAACAATCCTGATTTAATCGGGGGTATAGCTTTTATCCCTGCAATGATAGGTGTTTTTGGTATACCCCAGATAATATCCACCTTAAGGGGGGGAAGTGCTAAGTTTGCAGTTGTCAAAGTAGGTAATGAAAAGATAAAGGGTAAAGTTTTCTCTATCATTAAGCAAAATTGGAGAAATATTTTAAGGTCCGGATTGTTAGGGGTGGGCATTGGTTCAGTGCCAGGTGTTGGTGAGGATATTGCATCATGGATGGCCTATGACAGAGCTAAGAAAGCCAGCAAAAAGCCTGAAGAATTTGGAAAGGGCTCATATGAAGGCCTTATTGCTTCAGAAACAGGTAACAACTCCTGTATAGGGGGTTCTATCATTCCGCTTTTGACATTGGCGGTTCCCGGAAGTGCACCAGCGGCGGTATTATTAGGTGCATTATATCTCCATGGAATAAGACCGGGCCCTATGCTCAACTTTGAATTTCCACGTTTCATCTATGAGATGACAGCGATACTTGTTTGGGCCGCTGTTGCTCTATTTATATTTGGATTATTGCTTTCAACAGTAATGGTAAAAGTATTAAAAGTCAAGCCAGCAATACTCATGCCTATAGTAGGAGCGCTATGTGTAATCGGTTCTTATGCAATAGGAGTTAATAGATTTGACGTCTATGTAATGACAATTTTTGGAATATTGGGATATTTCCTTGTTGAAATGGGTTATCCGCCTGCTCCGTTGATTTTAGGTGCAATTCTTGGCCCATTGGCGGATTCCAATTTAAGAAGGACATTATTAAGTTCAGACGGCAGCTTAATGCCATTCTTCACAAGACCTATTTCTCTAATTTTTGTGATTTTAATTACTGTTTCAATTTTGTCACAGTTTCCGTTCTGGAAAAAAATATGGTCAAGGAAAAAGACTGTTGAAGTGTAGAAAACACACATCATCAATGATGCCTGTATAAGTGTATTTTAATTACTGAGATAGGAGATATATGAATATGGAAAGAAAGTATTCAATTATTACTGGATTTATGGGTAGGGTAAAGGATAGATTCATTGATTACCATCCACCGAGGGAAATGGAAGAGATGGTGGCTATGGCTGCAAAGGTAAAGGGGTGTTCAGGCTTAGAGGTTGTATATCCTCAAAACTTTGTAGATCCGGTAAAGACTAAAAAGTTGTTGCAGGATTATAATTTGGGGGTATCCACTGTTAATCTTAACATAAAGGGAGAGGAAAAGTGGAGATTTGGAACCTTTTCCAGCCCCAACCCCGAGACAAGGAAAGAGGCGGTAAAATATTTAAAGACAGCGATGGACTGTGCAGCAGAGTTGGGCTGTAATATGGTAACAATGGCCCTGTTAAACGATGGCGCTGACTATCCGTTTGAGCTTGACTATATAAGGGCCTTTAATCATACTTTAGACGGTATAAGAGAGGCAGCTGAATATAGAAGTGATGTGAAAATAAGCCTAGAGTATAAAGCATCTGAGCCGCGTGTACACTGTTTGCTCAATAACGCCGGAAAGATGGCATATTTTTGCAATCTCGTCGGCAAAGACAATGTGGGTGTAACCCTTGATGTCGGGCATGCCCTTCAGTGCTTAGAAATACCGGCCGATTCTGCCGCATTTTTAGGAGCCACAGGAAAGTTGTTTTATGTACATATTAATGACAACTTTAGAAATTGGGACTGGGATATGGTGCCTGGAACGATAAACCTTTGGGATTATGTAGAATTTATCATGTACCTTAAAAAGGTCAATTATCATGGATGGATCACAGCCGATGTATTCCCGCAAAGACATGACCCTATAAGAATTATGGAAAAAACTTTTGAATGGATGGACCGCCTGTTTGATATGGCTGACAGTATGGATGAGAAGGTATTATTTGAAATGATGAATAACAAAGATGCCTTTGCTGTTTTGGACTATGTTCGCTCATTCATCAAATTTTAAATCAAATATATCAGCCTGATTTGACTATTGAAAGAGGGAAGTTTTTTATACCATGTGAGTGCATTCAAGAAGCAACTATTAAAAAACTTATGTGATATATGTGATAATAAATAAAGTAGAAAAACGTGATCCAGCATGGAAAAATAAATAATGGAGTTGATTGCATGAGGAAAATAATTATCAGTGTAGCACCAGTGGCCCTTGATATTTCCGAAAAAATAGAGAGTGTGTTATCGCCCGAAGAAATCGCTAATGATGTAGTAGCTTCCTATAATAATGGAGCCTCAATAGTACACCTCCATGTCAGAGATAAATATGGCAGACCAACCAATGAGTTAGGGGAATTCATAAGAACCTTAGACCTCATTAGAAAAGAATGTGATATTATTATTCAAGGCTCCACAGGCGGAGTATCAGATTTATCCTTAGAAGAAAGATGTGTATCTCTTAATGATGACCGTGTCGAGATGGGTTCTTTAAACATGGGCTCGGTTAATTTAGGTGAAAGCGGGTATATTAATACGCTATCCGATATCAGATTTTGGGCTAAACGCATGGAGGAAAAAGGTATAGTGCCGGAGCTTGAAATCTTTGAGCCAGGCATGATAAATAATGTTATGCTGTTAGCTGAGGAAGGGGTACTAAAACCTCCGTTTACATTTGGATTTTGTAATGGCTTTAAGGGTACAATGTCAGCCAATACTCGTAACCTTCAGTTCCTTGCAGAATCAATACCACGTGACTCGCAATGGGGATATGTACAGCACGGAATGAAGGATTTATCTCTTCTTGCTGCTGCAATAGCAATGGGTGCCTCTATTGTGAGAGTTGGTTTTGAGGACAGTATCTACTATGCATTAACCAACTTTAAAACTAAATATTATAATTTAAAGTTGGTTAATTTCATCGATAACTACAATTAATTTATTTTAAATTTAGATATTGGTTATCGATATAATTATTAACAAAAATAGTCCTCATATGGTCGAATGGTTTGAATTGTTTTGTATCTGCAAGTCATGATTCACTATGATTTTGTGTTTTAGCTTGAGTTGTAACATGGAGGTAAATATATGCTTACGAAAAAAGAATTTATGCAGGCAAGAGATAGAGCTGTCCAAATGATGCGTCAGGCCGGAATTATAATTACTCAAAAAGAAATTGAGGAAATGGATGTTGCCGATTTCGGACTCAATGATCTTTTGGTAGAAGGGGGACAAATGCTGACTTTCTTTAATACTAGCAGGGTAAGTGCAAAGGTTATTGCTTTATTTCCCGGGCAAACATTACCAGAGCATTGGCATACTGCTCTGGGTGATGATCCTGGTAAGGAGGAAACTATCCGTGTGGTATGGGGAATCCTATATTTTTGTCAGGAAGGGCAAGATACGTTAAAAATGGCAAGAATACCAAAGGAAAAGAAGAATTGTTATACCGCAAGAAATGAGAGAGTTATGACGCCTGGAGATCAGATTACCATTGAACCGGGGATAAAGCATTGGTTTCAGGCGGGACAGGAAGGGACAGTGATGTTCTCTTTTTCAAGTTCTGCAAGGGATGCTCTTGATCCGTTTACCGATACTAACATTGTAAGGGTAACAAAAATTATTGACTGATATTGATTTTTATTAGGCGCTTCCTTATCAATAGACCTTGGAATATTTTACTACGTTTGAATAAAGGTATTATCAGATAATTTAAATTAGCCGTCAAGGCAAAATCTATACAAAACAGATTTTGTCTTGATTATAAAATATTGTAAATACTACAATTAAGGTTATTTATAGTTATATTAAACAAAAAAATATAAAAAAATTAAATATTTTTTCTAAAGTAATTGACAAAATGTATATATTGTTTTATGATAATTATATGACGTCAGACAATTTTGCTAGGAGCAAGGAATATGAAACCTATAGAAAAAATTTCTGTAACTGATATGGCTGTAGAAAATTTAAAAGAATTGATTTTATCTGGAGAAATGAAAGTTGGAGATAAGCTTCCAACCGAAAAAGAAATTTGTAATATGCTAAATATCAGTAGATCAACAGTACGAGAAGCATTTCGCGTTTTGCAAGCCATGGGTTTTGTTGAAATGAGAAGAGGGAGAGGAGCTTTTGTAGCAAAAGTGACAGAAGACGATCCCAATAATATTATTAATTGGTTTGTTGAACATGAAGTACAGTTTACTGATTTTATGGAAGTTAGGATGGGAATTGAGCCTTTGGGAGTTAAACTCGCTATTCAAAGAGCTACCCCACAAGAAGTCAAAGAGTTGGAAGAAATCCATGCAAATTTTGAAAAGGCAATGGATGAACAAGATTTGGTCGGGTTACTAACAACCGATGAGGCGTTTCATAAGCATATTATGATGGCAACACATAATAAACTACTTATAAGCATTAATCAGAAAGTATTGGATGTTTTTGCAGAATATAGAAGTAAGTCTTTTGCTGTAAAAGAGACGTTAAAGAAATGATAAATCACATTAATATTTCAATTGAAGATATGCTAAATATCGCAAAAAAAAAAATGAACGGTAAGGACCAGACATTATATAAAAAGCTTTACCCTCAACTATCAAAAACATTGGATTCATTAATAAATAATTATATGCAATGTATTGACAATGATAAAAAAATATAAAAATATAATTGTCTGACATCATACCAAAATATATTGATAACGTTATTTAATGATATAACATTTTTTGCTTAACCTTAGAAAGTATCAGAGGGAGGATTCACAATGCATAAAGAAAGATTAAGAGGTATTATTGCACCCTTAGTTACACCGTTTAATCAGAATGAAAATCTCGATGAAATCACTTTTAGAAGGGAGGTAAAGTATCTACTCGGTACAGGAATTCACGGCATTAGTCCTGGAGGTAGTACCGGTGAAGGAGCTGTATTGAGTGATGATGAACTGGCAAGAATGGTAGAAATCATTCAAGAAGAAAATAAAAATCATCTTCCTATTGTAGCAGGAATTATTAGAAATTCTGCCCGTGATGCAGTAAGAGCAGGATTAGCAGTAAAAAAAGCTGGCGCATCAGCTTTGATGGTAACCCCTACCCATTATAATGTTTTGGTACCGGATGAAGAAGGAAATTTTGATTTTTATAGAAGGATTTCAGAAGAAGTTGGATTACCCATTATCATATATAATGTTGTTCCACAGAATCCAATAGGTCCATCTCTATTTAATAGGATGTTGGAAAATATCGAGAATGTAGTAGGTATTAAGCAGAGTGTTGGAGGTATCCAAGCATTTTATGAAATGAAACTGCTATGTGGAGAAAAAGCCCTGATTTATAGTGCAACAGATGATATGTTATATTCAACTTTTGACTTAGGTGCAGATGGGGCCATTGCAGCAATATTAACAGCATTCCCGGAAATAAGTGTACAAATCTGGGATGCTGTTCAAGAGGGAAATGATGAAGAAGCAAAAGCATTGCAGCACAAAATTTATCTGGTATGGCAAGTTATTAAAGGAGATCATTTCCCCAGAAGAATAAAAGAAACACTACGTCAATTAGGAAGGGAGGTTGGAATTGCCCGTAGTCCGATTTTAGAGGCTACTGAAGAAGAAAAGCAAAGGATTAAAGAAGCATTGAAGAATTTAGGGTAAAAGTTAATTTGGTTTTATTGGAGGGAAAAATATGTTAAAAAAATTAGTATCTATCGTATTGGTGTTGAGTTTGTTAATAAGTGTTACAGCGTGTGGTAATTCTAATAACCAAAAAGCCAGTTCGGATCCAGTTCAGAAACAAAAACAAGAAAATCAATCCGGTGAAACTAAAAATGATTCTGAAAAACAAGAAAAGGCGGCAAAAGATTTTCCGAATAAACCAATCAAATTAATTGTGCCGTGGTCAGCGGGTGGTGGAACCGATGCAGTAGCGAGAGCATTAGCTCAGACGGGAGAAAAATATTTAGGAACTTCTGTGATTGTGGAAAATAAACCCGGGGGTTCCGGTGCAGTAGGATTAGGAGAAGTAATGGCAGCTAAACCGGACGGATATACATTAGCAATTTTACCGGTTGAGCTCGGATTCTTAGATAAACAAGGAATTTATCCATTCTCTTTCGAAAACTTCACAAGAATTATGAACCTAAATACAGACCCATCTGCGTTAACTGTAAAAGCGGATGCACCCTGGGATACGCTTGAGGACTTCGTTAAATATGCAAAAGAAAATCCAGGCAAAATTAAAATCGGTAATTCCGGTACAGGCGTATTGTGGCATTTAGCAGCTGCTTCTTTGGCAAGAAATACAGGTATTAAGGTAACACATGTTCCTTTTGATGGTGCTGCACCTGCAATTGCAGCAGTACTCGGAAAACAAATTGATGCTGTTACGGTTAGCGGGGCAGAAGTATCTGCACAAGTAAAAGCAGGAGAGATGAAAATTTTAGCAATATTAGGAGATAAACGTTTAGAGATCTTTCCCGATATTCCAACTGCTAAAGAGTTAGGTGTTGATGTAAATATCAATACATTTAGAGGATTAGGTGGACCTGCTGGAATTCCTGAAGACAGAGTCAAGATTTTACATGACGGATTCAAGAAGATGATGGAAGATCCTGCCTTTACAGATGTTATGGAAAAAATGGGCCTTGGAATTGATTATAGAAATACGGAGGATTACATAAAACTTACAGAAGATACGGCCAAATCATTGGAACCTGTATTAAAAGAATTAGGTTTATACAAGAAATGATATATAAACTGCGAGGATAAGCAACACGAGTGCTTATCCTCCCTATAAAAGATTTGTCCAGAACACGACATTCATGTAAATAGGAGTAGATTATATGAAGCATAAAAATAGCAATTATGTAGATTTGGGGATAGGAATTTTTGTCTTTTTTCTTACTATCTATATTTACATTATAACGAGTAGTTATCCAGAGCCCAATATCAATCCTGTAGCTGCTTCAACATTTCCAAGACTATTAAGTACATTGATGTGTATTGTCAGTTTGGTATTGATTTATCGAGCTTTAAAGGGAAAGGATTCAGTACAGATTGTAATAAGAAATTACAAAAAAGTGCTTTCTATTATAGGATTACTAATCATTTATACCTTGGCACTTATGTATATTGGATTTACTTTATCAACTATGGTACTTATGTTTATTATTTTATACTTATTTGAGATGAGAAAATACCGTTATTCAATTTTAATCCCAATTATTGCTGCATTCGTTATCCAATATATTTTCCAAAAATTTTTGAATGTACCTTTGCCAACAGGTATATTTACAATCATATAATTTGAATTGAACTACCGAAAGGTGGAAGAAGAAATGATTGATTTATTATTTAAAGGCTTTGCGAATTTATTTATATCAGGTTCGGCACTGACTTTATTGACGGGTATTATTTTCGGAATTGTACTAGGTTCTTTACCGGGACTTACGGCAACAATGGGAATTGCATTATTACTTCCTTGTACAATTAATATTGTATTAAATCAGTGACCGAAGCCACTGTTCGACCCATTAAAAATCATTGTTAACATAACACTTCAAACTTCATACTTTT
>JASGMB010000022.1 GCA_030156665.1 Clostridiales bacterium | reverse complement strand
TTCCTGATTCTTTGGAGGTTCTTCCTCAAATACATCAATACCTGCTCCCCAAATCTTATTCTCCTTTAAAGCCCACAATAATGCTTCTTCGTCTATGATCCCACCTCTTGCAGTATTGACTATGACTGCTTTATCTTTCATCATTTCAAATTCTTTATAACTGATTAGATTTTTTGTATCTTTTGTTAACGGTAAGTGTAAGCTAATAAAATCCGATTCCTTTAACAATTTTTCAAGTGAAACATATTCAATATTATTCGCTTTGGCATACTCTTCATCTTGATACAAATCATATGCTAATACTTTCATGTTAAAACCCGAAATCCTTTTTGCCACTCCCTTTCCAATACTGCCCAAGCCGACCAGCCCTAACGTTTTATTCCACATTTCAATGGTGGTGATTTTGCTCCAATTTAACTGCCTGCATTCCTGATCAATGTATACAATTCTTCTTGCTACTCCTAACATCAATGCCACCGCATAATCGGCAACCGCATTGGCATTGGCTCCAACAGCTCTAGTTACAGGTATTCCCTCTTTCTTCGCATATTCTATATCTATATTATCCACACCCACACCATACTTAGAAATCGCTTTTAGTTTCTTTGCATGTCTTAATACATTACTATTTAGAGGATCCACACCAATAATAATGCCGTCTACATCTTGTATTTCATTAATCATTTCTTCTTCTGTCATAATGTTGCCGTAAGGATTTAGAACCACTTCATATCCCTGTTCCTTTAGCATTTCAATTGGTCTAGGATTACTTTTGCCAAAAGAACGAGGCGTCACAAGCACCTTGCAACCCATAACCTCTGTACACCCCTTTTAAAATTTTATTTTAAAATGAATTACTGCATTTTTTGATACCATTCCAGATACTTTTTAAAACGCTGCTAATAAAACGCATTTGTATCTTGAGAAGGAGTAACCTTTTTCCAAATCAAAAAAAATTTTTAACCGATTAAGTTTATACAACAATATAATCCAGTGGTTCCCCTTTAAACATTTTTATTACATTTTTTGCACATACCGTGCTTACAGCATTAATTGCCTCTTTGGAATACATCCCGATATGTGGAACAATGGTCACATTATCCAGTTCTAAAAGCGGACTGCCGGTGGGAGGCTCTTTTTCTGTAACATCAAGACCCGCCCCGGCCAAATGACCGTTAGTTAAATATTGATATAAATCCGCTTCATTGACAATGCCTCCTCTAGAGGTATTGATAATAAAACTCCCTTTTTTCATCATGGCCATTTGTTCTCCAGCTATAAGATTTCTGGTGTTTTCACTTAATGGAACATGTATGGATAGAAAATCTGCCTGTTTGACCACTTCTTCAAAAGAGACTAGCTTTACGTGCGAAAAACCTTCCGGCAGTGTGGTTACAAAAGGGTCATAGGCTAATACCTTCATCCCAAATCCTGCCGCTCTTTTTGCTACATTTCTAGCAATAATTTGAGTTGGTCGCCGGCACATTGGTTACACGCAGGTTATATTTTTTAGCAAGTTCCAAATCAATATTATCCAGTCCTGCACCATGTTTACATACAATTTTCAGTTTCTTTGCCCTTCGCATTGCTTTTTCTGAAAATTCATGGGCACCTATAATCAATGCATCATACTGCTCAATTATCTTTATAAAGTTTTCCTCATGATAAACTTCATTGTAAAAGTCAACCTCTATATCATTTTCTTTTAAAATATTTAATGGTTCATCACTTACCTGTCCAAAGGATCTTGATGTAATTAACACCTTTTTTGGCATCGTGCTCCCCCCTCTTTTAATATTTCTATAAATCCCTTTACTGCAAAACTTTCTTTACCAGATGCATGCATTGGCATAATGTTTAATTTGGGCGTTATTTGTTCTAAAAGAATTTGATACACTTTTGCTATATTGTGGTCTGCAGCAATAATGACTTTATCTACCTGGCCCCATTTTTGTTTTATTGTCTTTTCAAAAGCCAGTACAATTCCGCCGTTTATTACCCCTTCCAGATAGGACTTACGTTCAATACTATCGGATGCATTAAAAATTTTCATCGCATGAGCAATATATAATGCTCGATTTATACCGTATTCTTTTAAACCGTTAAAGCCATAGGAAACCATTTCTTCATCTAAAGCATTCACATCCGATTGAATAGAACCGGATAGTATGGTACTGGTAGCAATTGCATAAAAAAGTTCTCCTGAAAACGTTGACAGTATATCATGGAATACGCCCTGTCGAATATAAGCAATATGCGTATGAGAACCCGGCAGAAAGATGGCAATCGTACCTTTTTTCCATTCATCCGAAAGCTCGGAAAGTATTCCGAATATCTCTATTTCCTCTCCTCGCATGTTATTGACAGCAGAGATATTATATTTATTTGATTCAAAATCATCGGTTATAGTTTTAGCCCCTCTTATTAAATGCACATCTCTCTTAAAAAGTTCAGCCTCATAGTGTGTATAAATTCCGGCACACAGCTTTTTTAATGAAATAGGTGTAGAAAGATGGGGAACTTCTTTTATACCAAAGGGGCAGGTCACCATCCCGGAAGCATAAATATCGCTTATCTCTTTATCTTTCAGCCGGTTATTATCAAGTAGTTGGTCATACAACTGTTTTAATCCCTTAATCAGTATGTTGTTGTTCCCGGCTATCGAAGAATCTTTTGAGCCTATACTCTTTTTGATAGTATCCATTACATGGTAATCTTTTAACAAATAAGCCCTCGTATTAGATGTCCCGGAATCAAAGTATACATTGTACATTTTTAATTACCCCTTAAGTTTCTTGATATAATCCTGTGCTACTTGTTTAATCTTATCATAATCTCCCGCATATATTGCTTTTTTATCTACCAGATTGCCACCAACACCAACACCTTTTGCGCCTACTTTAATAAATTGGTCTACATTATCCACATTTACTCCTCCGACAGCAACTACAGGTATATGGCTTAATGGGGCAAGAAGTGCTTTGATATACTCAGTACCCAATATCCCTGCCGGAAAAAGCTTGACGATATCCGCTCCTGCATGATATGCTGTTACCATTTCAGAAGGAGTAAAAGCACCGGGTATAGAGATTTTGTCCAATGCTTTTGTTTTTTGAATGACGTTGATATCGGTATTGGGAGATATAATATATTCTGCTCCGGCATTGACTGCACTGACTACCTGTTCTGCGGTGATCACAGTACCTGCTCCCAGGCAAACCTGATCTCCAAAATTTTTTTTGATCAGCTCCAGACATCTTAAGGTATCTAAGGCTTTCTCTTGATCATCTTGATTAAAAGTTACTTCAAGCAGCTTAACACCGCCTTCTAAGAGAGCTGAAACGGTATCTAAAATTCGGTCTGACCCAATCCCTCTTATAATTGCAACAATCTTATTTTCAAAAATTTTATCCAATATTGTATTAGACATATGATAACCCCCTATTCGTGAATTTACTGTTGATCTATCATTCATTTAAAGGCAAAATCTCTCCTGCATGCAGCATTACCGCCACAGAAGCATGTTTACCAACTTTACTTAATGCGTAGGATAGTGCCTCCTGAGCAGAATCAGCAGGAATAAAACCCAATTTTTCTTTCAACTCATTAGAAATATTCGGACAAACCATAATACCGTGCGCTTTATCTTTAATCACCCGTCCAACATGAACTAAATGGGCCGCCACACTTTTTTCTTGTAACTGATTGGTTTCTATGAGTTTTTTTGCTTCTTCCAGTGATACGTATCCGAATTTTTCAATTTCCGGGTGGGTCTTAGCTACCCCCTCCGGACATGGTGTTACTAAAATAACATAACCTCCGTCTTTGACCACTAATTCTGAAGAATAGATTCCTTTCGCTGCCTGCCACAATTCAATATCCGCAGGATATGAATCGGTAATCACAATATCTGCTTTCGGAATCTTAACCCCATATACTTCTTTTGCCAAATCACACCCTGCTCTATGGGCTTCAATAAAATCACCCGCAACTACCCCCACTACATTTTCCTTTAAATCCTGTACCACATTAATGATAAAATTCAATCCCATCAGCTTGGCAGCTTCGTCAATCTGTTCCCTTACCAAATTATCGCGCTTGCCCATAATTTCCGACCCGCTTACTAAGGCACTTAGCCAGTGGGTTTCACCGGTTGATTGACCATTGGATACACCTGGTTGAACAATTTTACCGCCGCCGGAAAAGCCTGCTACTCTATGAGGGACAATATGGCCTAAACCAATTATAAAATCACTTTCATACAGCAGTTTGTTGCCCCATACTTCTATCCCTTTTGAGGTCTTGCCGTAGTACATGTTTTCTTCTTCTCTGTTCCAAAGATGATTGATTACCTTGTATTCATCCACTATATTTTGACCTAATTTATCAACTAATTCGCTGGTGCTCATAGGTCTATGGGTACCTAAAGCCATTAAAATCCTAATATTATCCTTTCTAATTCCTATATCTTGAAGATAAGGCAATAAAACACTTAATATTCTATCCACAGGTGTATGACGGGTATTGTCATCAGATATGATTAATACCTTGTCTGACGGTTTTAATCTTTCACTTAACTTCTTGCATCCAATAGGTTCTTGTAAAGCCTGTAGAATTAGTTTTTCAACATCAGCATTATTTTCGCTTAATTTAGGTTCAAAAATACCACAGAGATTTTCATCGGGTATTTCTACTCCTTGAATTTCTGGATAATAAAAATTAATTACCATAAACACTACCTCCAATGTTACGAATTTTCTTATTTAATCATTGACGGCAACCATAAAACAGTCATAGGAACATAAGTAATCAGCATTAAAACTGCAAATAGAACCAGATACATGGGTACCATTTCTCTAACTAATCGGTCCAGCTTAATTTTAGAGATTGAGGTAGTAACATATAAAACAGTCCCTACCGGCGGCGTGATTAATCCAATACAAAGATTTGTAACCAAAATAACGCCAAAATGCACCGGATCAATGCCATACATTCGACTAACAGGCAGTAATATAGGGGTTAATAAAAACAATGCAGGTGTAAGGTCAATGACCATACCAACAAGAAACAGCAATACATTTAATATCAGCAAAAAGATCCATTTATTTTCTGTGATTCCCATCAAAATAGCCGTTAAAGTTTGTGGCAATTGTGCGACGGCAAGAAACCAGGTCAGTGCCATAGCAGCAGCACATACCAACATTACAACACCTGTACTTAAAGCAGCTCCTTTTAATATATCAACGTAATCTCGAATCTTAACCTTATAAACCGCAAAAGAAATAATAACAGCATATATTACCGCTATTGCCCCGGCTTCAATGGCAGTAAAGAACCCTCCCAGAATTCCTCCTAAGATGAGAAATGGTAAAATCAAGGCCCATATTGTATTTTTAAACACCTGGATAAATTCTTTAAAGCTGACTGCTTTACTCACAGGATAATTTCTTTTTTTAGCAATAAACAATGAATATCCCAGAAGCGAGAAACCGATTAAAATTCCCGGTATCGCCCCGCCTAAAAACAGTTTTGCAATGGAAATCTGAGACAACGATCCGAAAATAATCATCGGAATACTTGGTGGAATAATAGGACCAATCACTGCAGAAGCAGCTGTAATAGCCGAAGAAAAAGGCTTGTCATATCCGTCTTTTTCCATCATCGGTATTTCCAAAGAACCTAAAGCAGCAGTATCCGCAACTGCAGAACCGCTAATTCCGGCAAAAAGCATACTGCCCACTACGTTTACAGCAGCTAGTCCTCCTTTAATTCGGCCTACAATAGCGCTTGAGAATTTCAGAATATCATTCACCAAACCTACTTTATTTAAAATTTCTCCCGCCAGCATAAAAAAAGGAATGGCTAATAAAGTATATATATCTACTCCGGTTATTAATCTTCGTGCAAGCACCATTGCGTCCGTCATTCCCATTGAAAACATCAATACAACCGCGGTTAAACCTATGGCAAATCCAATCGGAACTCCTAAAATGGTAAAGCCGATTAGTGAACCTAAAAAAGTTACAAGTACCCCCATTTATAACACCTCACTCCTTATTTTCTTCGCTGCCGTTTTATCTTTCTTCCAGATAACTACCAGCTTGTTAACTGCTTCTAATATCATAAAAAATGTTGCAAAAGGAATCGCTGAATATTTCCATGCAACAGAAATGCCTAAGATAGCGGTCTTTTGAATATAGGCTTTGGAAACATAATCAACGCCTCCTTTAAAGGTATATACCAGGAATATTAGAATCAAAACATTTATCACACTTAATAATAGCTTGTTAGACATTCCATTTGTTTTTTCCAACAATATTTCAAAAGCAGGATGCAAATCACCGCGAAATCCTATAACCATCGCCATAAAAGACATCCATACAAAAGCCAAACTGCTTACTTCTTCTATCCAAGTAAAAGCTTTACCAAAATAACGGCCAACTACATTTACTGAAATTGACCCAACCATAATTATCAACATGATCATCATTAAAATAAATATGATTTTGTATATGTGATCCAAAATTTTGGCCATTGCTAACACATACTCCTTTCTAAAAAAAGCCAGGTGGCAGCTTTATGTGACCACCTGACTTAAATTTTTAACAACTCTATTATTTTTTATTGAGATATTCTTCTCCTAACTTTTGAATCTCAGCAACAACCTCTTTCAGTTCTGGCTGCTCATTAACATACTCGTCCACTATCGGTTTTACTCTTTCAATAAACGGCTTAAGTTCAGGATAAGTCACTTCTACGCCTTTTGCTGTAATATCTTTAATGATTGTATCTTGCTGCTCTTTTACTGCATTCATAATTGCTGTTGTTGTTTTTACAGACGCTTCTTTGATAACCTTTTGTGCATTTTCGGATAATTTATTCCAAGCTTTATTGCTGATTACGATATATCCCGGACTGTACATGTGATTGGTAATAGCTACATATTTTTGTACATCATACCATCCCGCATAATAAGCAGTAGCTAGTGGATTATCTTGACCATCAACTACTCCCTGCTGTAAAGCCGTAAAAATCTCACTAAATGGCATTACAACCGTACTAAAACCTAAAGCTTTCATTTCATCAATAATGGTTTTACCCTCAAAGACTCTTAACTTTATACCTTTTGTATCTTCAATGGAATGAATAGGCTTTTTGTTATTGGACACTACTCTAAATCCATTGGGGAAAGAAGCCAATACTTTAACATTTAACGGTTCCAGATATTTATAGATTTTTTCGCCTATAGCACCGTTGAGTACAGCATCAGCATGCTCATAGTTGACAAACATATACGGCATCTGCATTAATCTAAATTGGGGAACAGTGTTTTCCCACATATTTCCAGTCATTGCCATTTCAATAGTCCCCAACTGCACTCCTTCAACAAATTCTTGCTCATTGCCCAATTGGTTATTAGGATAAATTTCAACTTTTACTTCTCCATTTGTATCTTTTTCAACCATGGCTTTAAAGGTATTCTCTAATGCTTGGTTTACCGGATGATCTGGTGCATAATAATTCGCTATTTTTAAAGTTATTGGTTCAGCCGTTTTTGCTTTTTGCTGTTTATCATCTTTTGCTTGCTCTGCTGCTGATTCATTTTTTGTCTGCTCAGTATTCGTCTTGCTTGCACAACCTACAGCTAATGAAAAGATGAGCACTAGAACACATATAAAGGCACTTAGTTTTTTTAGTTTTAACATTTATATTCCTCCTTTTAATGAATGATCCATTTGTTTTATACTGCTTAATGAAATAGTACTATGTTTTAAAGCTGCGTTTTCTCTCCCCCCTTTTTTTATAACACATTCATTCATTTTTTTATTGTGCATAAATCATAAATTCAAGTCGTCAGATATGGCTCATGTGAAATTTATTTGAATTTTTACGATTTATGCTTTACACTTTTAGTAGTTATTCTAGTAGTGCATTTAACACTCCCAACACTTTCGCTAAAAAATATTTTATGAATGGGTTTGTTTTTGTCAAATTTGACAATCAACTTGTAGATTATTCTACTGTAAAAATTTTAAATTGTAAATTAACACTTTTTTATAAAGTTAACTTTTACACTACAAATGCTTAGATGACTAATCACATTTTTTTATAAAATGAACATTTACTCCACTTTTCAGTTAGAACAGAAAAAACTGTAGAAAAATTTGTGCAGTATCATAATATACAATACAAATTTTCTACAGCTAACTTCCTTTTACATTTTATTTCTCTTACATTTTGTTTCTGTATTGTCCCGGAGTAATCCCTTCATATTTTTTGAAAGTTCTCATAAAAGTTTGTATATTATTAAACCCAACTCTAAACCCAACTTCTTTAACCGGCAGCCGGGTATTTTTTAGAAGCTGCTTGGCTTTTTCAATACGACTGCCATTTAAATAGTCAATATAATTTTTTCCTATATGCTCCTTAAACACTTTGCTGACATATGCCGGACTAAAGCCTATCCACTCGGCAATATCATTGATTGAAATATCATGATTTAAGTTCTTGTCAATGTACTCTAGTATCTTTTCTGCATTTTTTTGACTTTTGGTAAGATTCACTTTATTAATCGCACAGATAGTAGTATGGCAAATTTCCGACAGCCAGATTTTAATATCTTCAATGGTTTCTTTAGACGAAAGCGTCTCATATAAATTGCATTCAGGACCGAAAACTTCATCTACCGTCATTCCCATATTAATAATTAGTTCTATGATGGAGCTGATGACTCTTGTAAATACCTGTTGTATATACGTATAAGAAGTGGTCCGACTATCTAAAATTTCTTGTACTAATTCATCAATTAATACATCTACTTCTTTCTGCTGACCAACCCTAATATTATTAATTAATAGTTTTTCTTTTTCAGAATCATAGTAATATAACTCTTCTGGTTGTAATTCAATATCATCAATATCAATGACTTTGTTTTTGCCCTGATATAACTTATATTTTAATGCATTTACCGCTTCATTATAAGATAATTTGATATTGATAATATTTTTATACATTCTCCCAATCCCTAATGTAATGGTAAAAGGAAAATGCTTTTCAACCTCGTCTTTTATATTTGCTGCTATCGCCAGTGATTTTTCTTTTGCATGGACTAAAGTGATATTATCAGTAAAATTGATGATAGCTGCCATTTTATCCGACTCTATCTCTATACAAACCCCTTTTTGTCCATCAGAAATAATGTTTTCTATCATATTAAGCAATTTAATCTTATATAAATTTCTATCTTTTTCATTATATTGGTTGAGAAATTCACTATAGCCGTCAATCTGCACTGCAATAACAATGAAATTTGTCAAACTAAAATTTATATTTAAAAAATCTAGTTTTTCACATATTTCCTGTGCATTATCAATCTTACCCATAATTAAATTAGTAAATAATTTTTCTTTCATAATCGGTTTTATATTATCTATTGTTTTTTCCATGTTTTTATTTTTATCTATCACATCGTTATACGCATATCCTAAAAATTCATATTCATTTTTAACATGAGAGAAATTAAACATATTTTTAGATGTTGTCAATACTAAGTTCATTAGTTCCTCAATGGGATGGTAAATCCCTTTTGAAATTAAAAAAGATATTATTAAGCCTAACAAAATATATATCAATGTTATAATTACAATGATCCTTGAAATAATCCTCGAATCATCCTGTAATGCTTCCAAAGGAATTGAATAAATATATTTCCAATTATTATAAGAAGAAGTGACATAGGTAAAAAGTATTCGTTTTCGCCCGACTTTTTCAATAAAGAAACCCTTATGATTTTGCAATACTTTTTGTATATAAGAATAATGGCTCAAATTGGTATATAATTTTTCCTTATTTTTATGTGAAAGTATATCACCATGACCATTGATGACATAGATTTCTCCTTCCGGTTTGATCCCAGAACCGGAAATTGTTTGATAGAGTTTTTCTTCATTGATATTGATTACAATAGCTCCCAGCTTACTTGATGAGTCATAGGGTAAATTTCTAATTAAAGTTATACAATTCAATTGACCTTCAGGTGCATCCGAAATTTTTCTCGTTTCAAGCTGATATGTTCCTAAAACAAAATGGTTATATGCGCTTAGCCATTCTTTATCTTTGAAATCAATTAATTTATATGCATCCCCACTAGAACTTAAAATTGTATCATTGTATGTTGAATAGATATAAATTGAATGTATATGGTTATCTATACGGGATAAATTTTTTAAATCACCTATAATTTTGCTATTTCTAGTAGTAAGGTTTATATCGGGATTTATAATAAAATTAATTATAGAACGGTCATTCGCCAATTGTTGTATCGTCTGATCTGCCTGCTTAAATATTAAATCAACTGTTTCACTGGTTTTCTCTAACATATTCATATTGGTATTGCAAATTTGTCTCTGAAACGTTGAAGTAGACTGTTTGTAAATAATAGCATTTGCAGCTAATATGGGTATAATGGTAGATAAAATAAGAATGATAAAGGTTTTAACAAAAACACTATTAAATTTATAATTACTGATATACCTTTTTTTCATAAGAGTCCTCTTCCCCTTTAGGTCTACAAAGCAATTCATAAAAACATCAAGTAAACAATCTATTTTGAAAATAATTATAACAAATACCTTCGTGAACAACAATGGATTAAATTGTAATTTTTTTAACTAAAATTGGGTAAATTTAATTTATTTGAAAAATATTCTTCAAATAAAACATATACTTCACTAAAATTGTAAATAACTTAACTTCTATGACTGTAAATTATACATAAAAATAATGGCGCAGGTTTCTTACCGCGCCATTATCTTATGCTTGTTATTTATTTAATTTTCCTAAGCCTTCCTTACCAGCAGTCATTAACATATTGATATCACTGGACCAAAGGTTAATAGTCATTCCTTTATGAATATAAGTTTCCAACTCTTCGGTAGACATCAAGTGAATACCAGAGAACTTGTTTTTCTTCTTTGCAGTTTCTATGATTTTATCTACTGCTTCTAAGTACATCGGATGGTCTTTTTGTCCTATGATACCCATACTCTGGGTCAAGTCATTCGGTCCGATAAATGCTGCGTCTATCCCTTCCACATCTAGTAATTGATCAATGTTTTCCACTCCCGGTACCGATTCAATCTGCAGCATCAAAATGGTTTCTTCATTTACCTTTTTCATATATTCAGCGGGATTTACTTTTTCATAGGCAGTATGTGCTCTTGTTAACGACACACCCCTATTACCTAATGGAGCGTATTTTGCATGTTCTACCAACGCTTTTGCCTGTTCTACTGTCTCAGCACCAGGAAGTAAGAGACCCGCAGCACCCATTTCCATATACTTTAATACAACTTCTCTTTTCACCTCCGGTACTCTCACCATTCCCGGCATTCCGGCTTCTCTTGCTACTGCAAAAATGTGGGCAACGTCATCATAATCATAAAAACCATGCTCACAATCCAAAATAAAAAAGTCAAATCCGCAGTTTTTAAGGATTCTGGGAATATCGGGGTATTTAAACACCGTCACCATTGTCCCTGTTAATTTTTGTTCTTGCTTTAATCTTTCCTTTAAGTTATTCATCGCTGCACCTCCATAAATATTTTAATGCTATCTTTCTATAACTTCCAGTTCACCCATATACGCCAAAACATCCTCATAATACGGAAGCCCTTCATTATCACCGGTTACACTCACTACCATCGCACCAATGGTATTTGCAAATTTTAATGTTCTTTCGAGACTCCATTCGTTCATAATTCCATAAATGAAGCCTGCATCAAATCCATCACCGGCCCCAACCGTATCCACTACTTTTCTTTCTTTTACCGGTGGTGATTCTATATACTCATTACCATAGGCACCTATTGCACCGTCTTTTCCTTTCTTTATGGCAACATACTGTGCACCATAGCCGTAGAATTTTTCAACAATTGCCTTTGGCTCATCAGTTCCGAGTAAAATTTCGGCTTCATCTATACCGGTTAATACAATATCCACATGGGGGAGAAAAGTTTTTAATACTTCTTTAGCTCTTTCCTTGCTGCTCCAAAGCTTCAGCCGTATATTTGGATCAAAAGAAACAAGCAGATTATATTTTTCCGCCAGTTCTAACGCTCTTTCAATAATTAGAACATAATGGTCTGCAATTGCCGGAAAAACGCCTGTAATGTGTAATAATTTTGCCTGCTTAAAATATTCTGGATTTAGGTCGTCCGTTGTCATGGTTGTAGTCGCCGATCCATTACGGTAATAAAATATTCGCACAGAGCCATCCTCCATAATTTCTTTAAAATTCACAGCCGTAGGATAGCCCTTTACATACTTTACCTGAGACATATCTACTCCTTCGCCCATCATAAAGTGTTTAATATAGCGCCCAAATTCGTCTTTGCCCAATCTGCTGATCCATCCAACATTTAATCCTAATCTTGCACATCCAATAGCAAAATTTAATTCCGCCCCTCCAACTTTTCTATCAAAAGAATTTACAAATCGTAATGGCCCTTTGGTTTGTGGATCTAATGTAACCATGCCATCACCAATTGTAATTATATCAGCCACTGTTTTCACCATCCTCAATTTTAAATTTTGTTCCCAGTTTACAGTCTACCGTTCACAGAATTAAAGCTTAGTTTTAGTGCACAGTACTATTAACTACTAACTGTCAACCGTAAATCATACATACTTTACAGTAAATCTTTACGAACGGGTGTAAAAACATCAAGAATAACGCAGTTCTGAATTACCTTTACACGATGTATTACATTCGAAGGGATATGAAGCACTTCCCCTTCACTGATGATTTTCTTATCACCGTTTACTTCAAATTCTACTATTCCCTTTTCTATATAGCTCAGCTGCTCTTCCGGATGTTGGTCTGTATCACCCTTAAACCCTTCCGGCAATTCAACTCTAACCATCATCAAAGAACCATCCGTATTTAATATTTTTCTTTTTATCATTTTATAATTCCTTTCTTGCATATATATCAACAACTTCATATTATCTTAGCATAATCAAGATGATCTGTTAAATGCCATACCATTTTCAATCATGCTTATAATGAATCAATACCTACATTAATTTATTTTAAATTTTGATATTGGTTATTGATTTTGTTTTCTAGAACAATTCAGGATTTATTAATTTAGGAATATAGAAAACAATATCCGGGAAAAACGCAATAAAAACTAAAACAATGAGTATAACTAAAATATATAGAAATACAGCGCTAAACGACCTTTCAATTGATAAATCCCCAATTTTAGCCGCTAGTAGCAAACACAACCCATACGGTGGTGTGACAAGTCCAATCGCTAAAGTAATAATTGTTATAATCCCTAAAAGAATTGGACTAATTCCTAATTTTAACGCAGCTGGTAATATTACCGGTATAAATAAAATCATAGCTGGAATTGCGTCCATAAAAGTCCCAACGAATAAAAAGAATACAATCACAATAGACATAAATAACCATTTATGCGTAATATAAGTTGTAAAAAAGTTTTCTGCCAATGTTGACACTTGATAATAACCTAATAATTCACCTAACGCACTTGCTGCTGCCAAAGCAAAAAGTGATAAAGAGCTTAATGTTAAAGTTTCAACTAAAATTTCAGGCAAATCTTTTATTTTAAGTGTTTTATACACAAACATACTGACAAATAATGTATACAATGAAGCAAAAGCAGCTGCTTCAGTTGCAGTATACCAACCTGTAAGAATTCCACCAATAATAATGATTGGTGTCAATAAGGCTGGAAATGTTTCATATAGTAATTTCAAAAACTGCTTTAATGATGCCTTTTGGTATTTGGGATAACCTTTTTTAATAGATAATATATATACAACTAACATCATACCTAATCCTATTAAAACGCCGGGAACGATGCCTGCAAGAAATAAGGAACCGATTGAAGCATTGGTTAGCCCAGCATAAATGATCATTGGAATACTCGGAGGAATGATAACCCCAATTGTTGAAGATGCTGCCGTTACTCCTACTGCAGTCTCTTTATCATAACCCGTATTTACCATATTTGGGATTAACACCTTTCCCACTCCTGCTGTATCAGCCTGTGAAGCTCCTGATACACCGGCAAATATCATTGATACCAATATATTCGCATGGGCTAATCCACCTCTTATATGTCCTACTAAAGAAATAGAAAAATCAATAAGCTTTTGTGAAATTTGTCCGCGATTCATTAAATTTGCAGCTAAAATAAATAATGGGACTGCCAATAGAACAAAAGAATCCAGTCCGTTCAACATTTTTACTGGAACTGTAACTTCCGGTATATATGGTATATTTAAGATACCCAATAACGCTATAATTGCTATAACAAATGCAATTGGAACACCAATTACCATAAGCAAAATAAACAACCCTACCAATGCAATTCCGATCATTTACTTAACCTCCTTTCCTTTAAGCTCTTTTATACTGCACATCATATGTCCTAATGTATAAATAGACATGGTTAGCCCCATAATAGGTATGGAAATCCAAACATAACCCATTTTAATCATAGGCAACGAAACCCAATTATAGTTCCAAAAATTTTTTACTGTTATAATGCCATAATAAAAAATTGCTAAATTAAAAATTAATAAAATGCTGTCATTGAAGATATTTAAATAAGTTCTTGATTTACCTTTTAATTTTTGTGAAAATAAATCGAATTTAAAATGTTGTCTACGGTTAAGCATAACAGATGCACCCATAAAAACCGCCCATATGAATGAATAGTTTGCAACTTCTTCAGTCCAGATTACTGGAATTCCGAAATATCTTGCAAATACTTGTATTAAAATTGCTATAAGAAAAACTGATAAGGCAATTACACCAACGGTTAATTGTACCTTTTCAATTAATTTAATAATCATCTTAATTATTTCACCCTCTCATAAAAAGACATAAGGTAAGGACACATAAAGTGCCCTTATCTTAAATCTCTAATTTAAAGTACGCTTATCTTAAATCCCTGATTTTTTGCAGCATATCTTCTACGCCCATTTCTTTAGCTGCTTTATCTTGTAAAGGTTCAGCCAACTCAATAAATGGTTTTCTATCAATTTCATTCACTACAGCACCTTCTGCGATTGCTTTTTCTTTATACTCATTTTCTTGGTCATATAGTGCTTTTCTTTCCGTTTCAACACTAGCTTTTGCTGCTTCTAAAATAGCTTCTTGTTGTTCTTTTGTATATGAATCAAACTTTTTACCATTTATTAATAAAAATCTGGTTGTATAGTCATGTCCGGTTTCTGTAGTGTATTTACCATTATCTGTCTTATGATGATTTTGTTGGACAAAATATGGATAGGCATTTTCAGCAGCATCCACTGTTTTTTGCTGTAATGCTTGATATAATTCCCCCCAAGCTACTGAAGTAGGAATCGCACCTGTTTTTTTCCAATAATCAGCAACCACACCGGATGTCTGTGTTCTAATTTTTATCCCTTTCAAGTCATCCATTGAATTAATCGGCTTCTTACCGTAATAATGTCTAACACCTGCAGTCCAGTAACCAATAAGTTTAAAATCATTATTTGACTTTTCCTTAATAAGGTTTGCCATTTTTTCTCCGACTTCTCCGTCCACCACTTTTTCCCAATGCTCATAACTATCAAATACATAAGGTAGTGCAAATAAATCTATTTCTTTAATACCAGTTTTAGTCATAAAACCAGGAGAAACCAATACAACATCAGCAGCACCTAATTTTAGCTTTTCTACCAGCTCGGATTCACTTGTACCAAGTGTACCTGCATGTACCTCTACCTGTATCTCACCGTTTGATTTGCTTTCAGCAACTTCTTTAAATTTTAGCATACCAATTTGATATGGGTTATCCGGTGAGGTCTGATTATGAGCAGCAACAATTTTAATTGCACTCTTTTCGTTACCTTTTCCCTGTTCGGCTTTTTGTGAACTACAACCTGTTAGCAAAACAGATATAGCTAACAACACTACTAAAGATAATGATAATAATTTTTTCATAGTGTATTTCCTCCATCTTTTTTATTAGAGTTTGTATTTACAAAGCTTTTCAGCTTTGTCCATTCTTTTTTCTAAAACCGCATGACTCTCGTATCATTAATTGACACGGAAAAATATGCTGCACGTATTTTAGCGACTGCTTGTCCTCATTCTCAATATGCTTAATTAACAGTTCTGCTGATCTAACACCTATATCATAAGTAGGCTGTGCTACCACCGTTAATGGTGATGCAAGCAAATGGGCGGTAGGAAAGTCATCAAAACCAATCATAGCAATATCTTCGGGAATTCGTACTAATTTTTGTTTAAAGTAAGTTAATACTTCCATTGCCATCAAGTCATTGATAGTAAAAACCGCCGTTGGCGGATTTTGCATACTCCATAAACTTTCCAGTTCAGTATAAGTATTTGTTTTTGATAAAAACTTGATTAGATGCTCATCAGCCGGTATACCGTACTTTTTAAGTGCTTCATGATATCCTTCGAGCCTTTCAGAGCGTACACTCAGCAGTGGTCCTGCCGGTGCCACAAGAGCAATTCTTTTGTGCCCAAGCTGAATAAGATGCTCAATTGCCATATAAGCTCCTTTGCGATTATCAGAGTACACCATGTCAGTTTCTAAGTCGTCAAATCTACGGTCAAACAATACGACCGGAAATCCACGATCAATCTCCTGCTTCAGTAATTCATTATTGGCGCCCGTAGAAGCAATAATAATTCCGTCTACTTGCTTCATTTGCAGCATGTGAATGTATGCACGCTCTTTGTTCGGGTTATCATCAGCATTACACAAAATAACATTATAGCCATGTTTTTGACAGTAGTCCTCTACACCACGACTCACAGCAGTAGAAAACGGATGAAGAATATTTGCCACAATGACCCCTACAGTATTTGTTTTCTTCATCTTTAGACTTCTTGCAATCGCATTTGGCTGGAAGCCTAACTCTTTAATCGCTTGAGCAATGCGTTTACGCGTTTCTTCCGACATAAACTCATATCGTTTATTAAGAAATTGTGAAACAGTACTTTTGGATACCCCTGCCTTCTGCGCGACATCTATGATTCTAACTTTCACCATAAATTATCTCCTTTACTTTATTGTTAGGAATCATAATTCATTCCATCATTATATTAACTGATAAATGTTTTGATTTATAAAGTTTACTTAATTATATCATTTGCTTCTTATAAAGTATAATAATTAGTTATACGTTATTATCGTCGCACTTTTTTACTCATGACTTATGGTGAATAAACCTTAAATCATTACTTATCTGATTAGATTATTCCCCTTTTAGTCATTGTATATCACGGGGTGTATATCTAAGTATGTTTCACCAATCACGGTTATAAATCGGTTTAGTTTGATTAAAAAAATAATAATAGTATTTATTGTACCATTATAACTCGTGATTAATATAATAACCACTTAATAAACCGGTTTATGAATAATATTATATACTCGCTTTATATAAAATTCAATAGTTTTTAAGCATTTTTTTAACAGTTTTTATTTAATTGACATTAATAAACCGTTTTATGTTAATTCCGATTTTAATAATATAGCTTTTTTATCGTTTTATTCTACTCAATTAATAATTTATCCGATTACATCCAAAAACAAAACTGCCTAAAGTTTAGGCAGTTTTGTTTTTGGATAACTATAATTTATGCTATTTTTAGAAGGTTACACCTTTTTTCTTTTTTATCCATCCGGGAATTAAAGAAATGATTACAAAAAATACAGCACCTATTGCCAAATATAAAAATGTTTTTCCGATATTTCCTTCACCACTTACAATGGACCCACCCATAAAAGCAAACGCAATTGCCCCTGGAAGCATACATATAAAAGAAACAACTACATAGGTTACAAAATTAATTTTGGTTAAACCGTAAGCAAAGTTTTGAAGATTAAACGGAAATACAGGAACTAACCTTGTAATCATAAGCATTCTCCATCCCTGTTTTTCAACACCTTCATCTATTTTCTTAAATTGCTGGTTACCTTCAACCCAGCTTTCTACCATTCCTCTGGCAGCATATCTACCTACTAAAAATGCAGCAGCTGCACCTAGCGTAGCCCCAATATCCGCCCATAAAGCGCCCATAACCGGTCCAAATGCAAAACCTGCTAAAACTGCTATAGGCAGCCCCGGTAAAAAGAAAAGACATGCTATAATATAAAGTAAAATATAAACTATCGGACCTAATATTCCAAAACCTTCAATCCAAGTTTTCAAATTTTTGATATTTTCGATACTAATATATTCAAAAATCCCAAATTGTTTCATCAGCATCACCACAATTGTGATGATTACAGCCACAATTCCTAATTTAATGAAATTGCCCTTTTTAGATTGCTCCTTTTTATTTGCCACAATAAACCCTCCTATTTTGATGATAGTGAATCATAAACGATTTACTTTATAGGCTTAGATTATTTTATGTCACCGGTTTCAATTTGCAAGTCTTTATGATAACTCCATTCAATCCACGAACCATCATAATTTTTTACGTTCTTATATCCTAATAACTGTGTTAATACAAATGTGGTATGAGCTGAACGCACTGCAGATTGACAGTATGGTATGATTGTTTTGTCCGGTGTTACTCCTTTTCCCTCATATATCTTTTTTAGCTCTTGTGCGCTCTTAAAAGTATTATCTGCTCCCTCGCCTGTGTTCAAAGCCTCTTTATATTCAATCCAAACAGCAGTAGGAATTCTTCCTTTTCTATAGGCACCTTTTTTAAGTTCTTCGCCCGTTGCTTCTGCCAGTGAACGAGTATCCAATATGATTACATTAGGATCATCAATCGCAGCTTTCACATCTTCTAGTGTAGCTAACTTACTCTCATCAACCTCTCCTTGAAACTTATAGTCTTTTGGTGTAATATCCGGTTTATCTATTGTAGTATCAAGACCTGCAGCCTTCCAGCCATCAATTCCTCCGTCAATTAAAGCCATTTTTTTATGTCCGTACATATCGAGTATCCACCACAGTCTGGCAGCATCGTAGTCGCCTTTGCTATCATACAGCAGTATAAAGGTATCACTGTCTATTCCCAAGCTGCCCAATAGCTTTTCTACTTTTTCTTTCTCAGCTCTCATTCCACCAAAATCATAGTTTTCACTCTCATAGTCCGGTCTCCAGATATTTACCGCTCCAGGAATATGTCCTATTAAATATTCCGGAACTTTTCTAATGTCTATCACAGCTATATTTTCGACTTTATCGATGATTTCTTTTGCCTGCAATGCACTAACGATTACATCTTTATTTGCATAATGGTCATATTTTTTTTCCTGTTTTTGCAATTGTTTATCTGTTTTCACCTTGGCTTTGCTACAGCCAACAGCTCCTATTGTCAAAGTCAATATCAAAGCCAATACTAAAAATCTCTTCATTTCAAATCTCCCCTAACAGCTCTTATTGTACAAACTCATATTTATCTTAAAACTCTATTAATTGCTTGCTTTGATTTATACCTGTTTGCCCAGCTTGTTATCGGACTGCCGGGCACTCCTGGAAATTCAGATTTTGAAGTCCAAGGACCTCCGAATATCAGATCTAGGATGTGAACTGCTTTCTTACCACCTTTAATCATTGATTCCCTGCAAGCAGCACAGTAAGTTACCATGTAATCGGACCCAACTTCGGAGGTTCTTCTTTTCATCACTCTTAAGGCTAGTTCCGGATTGGCAGGAACAACCATACCACCAAATCCGCAGCATCTTGTGTTTTCTTTTGTATGTGGCGGTTCTTCTACCTTATATCCCAATTGGTTAATAATCCATCGAATGCCATCATGAATATCTTGTCTGTCCCTGGTTGGACATGAATCATGGATAGCAAATACGATATCGCTATTTTTGCCAATCCCTCTTGCTCTCTCCGGCAATCCGATTTTAGGTAATAATGCCCATAGAGATGTTACTTTCTGATTGGGACTGTATTGAGACATGGTGATGAAACAGGATTGACACGCAACGATAATTTCTTCTGCTCCCAGTTTATCAATTTCTGCCTGAAGTTGACCATATCTTTCCTTAAACTTGCTTACCTGGCCTAAAGCCTTAGTTGGTTTACCGCAACACTTTAATATTGAACCTGTTCCAGGTAGCTTTTCTTTTAAATATTCCAATGTCTTTTCTACAAGCACAGGACTATAGGATGGTAAACTACATCCCGGGATAAATACTCTTTTTGTTCTTTTTTCTGCCATTATGAAGCCCTCCCCTTACTATCAACATTATCATTACTATCAACAGCCGGCCTTGCCGTATTAAATATCTTTGAGAAACCTAATGCCTGATGCATTTCAATAGCGCTATGTCCTTTCATAGGTGATTTACCGTCATTGGCTTTAATCATTTCCACCCTGACTTCCATAAACCTGTCGCTCATCTTGAAATCTTTCGGACAAGCCAAAGTACATTGATTACACATATTGCATGAATAAGGTATAATCGGGTCCACTTCACCCGTTTCCAAAATTTTTGAAAATAATTCTTTTGGGCATTCACAAAAATCGTTTAACATTTCACATTCTTTCATACAAAGTTTACATTCACATTTCAAGCATCTTGAGGCCTCTTTTAGCGCCATATCCTCTGTAAAACCCAAGTCCACTTCTTCAAATCCTTTAATTCTTTCCTCAGGATCTATTTTGCGAGTATTTATCCGTGGAAGGTCGATTTCATCTTCTTTGATTTCTTTTTCCAACCAGGTTTCATAAGTTCCTTCAAATTCTCTGTCAGCATACATATCTTGTCCTTGTAAATATCTGTCTATAGAAATTGCAGCCTTTCGGCCTTCCGCCATAGCTTGTATCGCTATAACCGACCGACCGCTTGCATCTCCTGCTACAAATACATTTTCTATTCCCGTCTGTAGTGTTACTGGATCTACTTTAAATCTGCCGCCTCTCTCTGTTTCTAAAGTGTTTTCAGGCACAAAGGAATGATCTACAATTTGACCAATGGCAAAAATTACATTGTCTACATCTAAAACTTTTTTGACATTTTCATCAAATTGCGGATTAAATTTTCCCTCCTCATCAAATACCGATGTACACGCCTTTATTTCAAATCCACATACCTTGCCATCTTTATCCATAATTCTTTCAGGGCCAAAACTTGTGTGTACAATGACACCCTCTTCCTCTGCCTCTTCAACTTCCCATGTATGGGCCGGCATTTCTTCTCTGCTTTCCAGACATACAAGATGCACTGTTTCAGCACCTACTCTTCTGGCACTTCTAGCCACATCTATTGCAACATTACCTCCGCCAATCACTGCAACCTTTTGGCCTATATCAAATTTTCTTGTTAAGCTAACTTCTTTCAAGAAATCAACAGCACTCAAAACTCCTTTAAGGTCGTGCCCCGGTATTGGTATAATAGCACTTTTATGTGCACCTACAGCAATTAAAACAATGTCAAAATCTTTCCTTAACTGATCAAAAGAAATGTCCTTTCCTATTTCAACGCCCATCTTTAATTCAACGCCCATTTTGTCAAGCAAACTGTATTCAAAATCTATAACGTCTCTAGGCAATCTATATTCAGGAATGCCTACCCTCATCATTCCTCCGACAACCGGGAGCTTTTCAAATATCGTGACCTTATACCCTTTCTTTCTTAAATCCAAAGCAGCTTGCGCACCGGCCGGTCCTGCACCAATAATAGCGATACTTTGCGTTTTTTCCGGTTCCATAGAGGTATCCCAATCCGACTCACTGTCATAATTATCTGCTACAAACCTCTTCAGTGCAGCTATAGACATAGGTTGTTTAAAGGCTTCAGCCCTCTTACATTTGTCTTCACAGGGGTGTGCACATACTCTGCCAAGGCTTGCGGGAAGAAAAAGTTTTTCTCTTATTAACTTAACTGCTTCTTTAAATTTTCCTTCAGCAATTAAATTCACATAGCCCTTTACATCTGTGTGCATAGGGCACGTCGCTTCACAATATGGAGGAGCATCACCCATACAGTTATCTACAATTTCTTTCATTTTGTTTAGAACTTCTTGTGGATACTTAACTTCTTTCATATTGACCTCCTTAAAATACATCTTATAAAATTTGTTAAATTTTCTACAACCAAAATGACACTTCGTTAAAACTTAAACGAATCAAGAGATACTTTGTTAAAATTTAAGCAAATTAAAGCATACTTCGTTAATTTCTTTGCAATTAAATTATATAATAAAATTTGACAAATAAATAATAATGATTGTTTATGATATATAATAATAACTTATATCGTTAAGGAAATAACAAAATGATAACCAATATCTAAATTTAAAATAAATTAATGTAGTTATCGATGAAATTAACCAACTTTAAATCATAATATTTAGTTTTAAAGTTGCTTAATTATAAGAAAATTTAGAATTTCATTAAACAAATATTACCGGAATAAAAATATTATCTTATGTAACTACTTTTATGATATAATGAAAATATAAATAATTATTTTCATTATACTTTATGTAATGTTTTTTTATAGGCATTTCCTATGTTTTATTAAAAATACCGGATAGGTGATTATATGAATCTACAATACTTAAGAGCATTTTATGTTACCGTACAAGCCAATAGTATTTCTAATGCTGCTAAAATGCTGCATTTGACACAACCAGGTTTAAGTATGCAAATTCAATCTTTAGAAAAAGAATTACAGGTAAGCCTACTCAATAGAAGCAACAAAGGGGTTGAATTGACTGAAGCAGGAAAGGTTGTTTTTGATTATGCAAGTACGATATTATCTCTACAAGATAATATTGAAAGAGATCTAAAAAATTTAAAAGCACAAAAAAAGCAATTGCTGCTTGGTTCATGTAAAGCGATTGGCGAATATGCTTTACCATGCAGTATATACATTTATAAAATAGACAATAAAGATGTAGATATTAATTTAGAAATTAGCAATACACAGGAAGTAATGGATAAACTGCTAAATAGAACAATCAATATTGGAATTATACAAGGCAATACTCATAATCCGGCACTTAAGACACAAAAAATCACTTCGGGTAGATTATTATTGGTAACATCCTTACCTCTGATCAAAGATGTTATAACAATAGACGAGCTCTACCGATTACCGCTTATATGCCGTGAAAACGGATCGGGTACAAAACAAACAATCATAGACTTTTTGAAGAAATACCATATAGCATTAGATGATTTAAATATTATTTATGAACTTAATTCTATGGAAGCAATAAAGTCCTCGGTAATCGCCGGAAAGGGAATTGCATTTATTCCGGAGCTGATTATCAAAAGGGAATTAAGAGACGGCATGTTGAAAAAAATTGAAATCGAAGATTTCGAGATAATATCTGATTATTATATTGCGTACAGAAGTGACCACCACTTAAGTCTTCATGAAAATGAATTTATTAAATTTATTAAATCTTCTAAACGCGGATTTTGTTAAGTTGAGATTAAGATTGGAATTGAATACCATTTTCTTAATCTTAATCTCAATCTTTTGTTATACAATGATATATTCCTTCAACAAATGCTTCATAAAATCTACATTTAGATATTCACTTATCTTGTTAAACGTATCCATATTTTTTATATCTTTATCTGGCTTTTGATATTCAAGCCATGCATAAGCACACCAGGATAATGCTCTCAGATAAAGATATGGCATGTATAATTCCACTCTTTCTCTTATATTATTATCTCCGTTCATCATATTTATATATGTTTTAAAAAACATTTCCTTCTCGGTTTTCGTCAAAAGATAATTTGCCTTCCAAAGAGTTGTCGTTGAAGCTAGAAACTGGGTAAGGTCCTGACACGGATCGCTTATTACAGGTTTTTCCCAATCTATTAAATAGCTATGTTTTGCGCCAATAATAAAATTATGGGAATTAACCTCTGTATTATTGATAACATGCCACTTGTTTTCAATAAAATACTTTTCCCTATCTTTATTTTTTTCTGCCCATTCTAAAAATCCAGTAAAAAATTTCTTTAATTCTTTATCTACCCTCTGATCATTTAAAAAATCGTTCAATAACCTTCTAGCTTCTAAAATTCTATCACTAAATATGTCGGTTTCAACAATAAAGTTGGTAGTGTCCATGTTTGTCAAATCAATTGAATGAATCTTGGCAAAAATTTTTGCAGCCTTCTCTAAATCCTTATCATATTCCAGAGGTCTCCCGTGTAGGAATTCCATTATTAAAATGCCGTAATCCAAATACTCTTTCGTATCATCTACATAATATACTTTTGGTGTTACACCACTCATTTCCAACGTCTTCAGGGCATCATACTCATATTTTATCTGATTTTCCAATGCTAGTTGGCTACCTGTATTGACCCTAAAAACATACATTTTTCTTTCATCATTAACAGTAAAATTTATATTGTATTCACCCTGAGCTAAAAATTCCACTTCGAACGGGTGATCTAATTGTAAATATTCATGAACTCTATTCATTTTTAAATAAGCCTTTATCTTATCCCTTAATGTGTCTTTGAGCATAATATTTATCACTCCAGCAATTTTGTATAAATTCAATGGTATTCCGAGGTAAAATTTTATTCTTAAACTCTTTCTTATCTACTCTTTTCATAAATTCAATTAAATCTTCTTTTGTATCTATATCCCTATGTTTTGCAGCCAATCCAACTTTTAATCCAGCGCTATTGGCAATATCTACAGTCCCCTCAAATACCGATTTATTTCCCCATTTCAAATGGTCATCAAATAATTGTGCGTATAAACTTTTCATTCCTATGAGATAATAGCCGCCATCAAAAGTTGGCCCTAAACATATATCGTGATCATTTAGTTTTTCAAATGCATTCCTAATGTCAAAGGGTTGAATATCTGGTATATCGGACCCCATAAGAATTATCTTATGATACCCTTGTTCAAATACATGCTGAAAAGCATTTGCCATTCTTTCACCAAGACTTTTACCTTTTTGGGGAAAACAATTGATAAAATGCGGAATAAATCCCTCTATTTTGTTTATTGATCTCTCAGGCGTGTACGTCAGAAATATGTGAATATCCTTTTTTAAAAATTGAAATATATGAAATAAATCCAAAAGAAAACTTTGGTGAATGCCGGCACACTCATCCCCTGTTAAGATTTCCATCAGTCGTGTTTTTGTTTTTCCAGGGATAGGCACTCTTGACATTAAAATAAGTGCATCCATCATTGATCCTCCCGATACAATTTAGCCAATTTAGAAGTAGGTACTCCCAATACATATAAAATTTTTATTTTATGCATTAACATAAGGGTCTTTAGGGCTCCACCTTTTTTAAATCGCCTTGCAGAAGTACCCAAAGGCGTTTTTAATATTGTCATCTTGCCGACTTTTTTCAATCCGGCCGCCAACTCCCAATCTTCCATGAGTTCTATCTTCGGATAACCGCCAACACTATTAAAAACATCCTTCCTCACAAATATGCCCTGATCCCCAAAAAATAAACCAAGATACTTTGCCCTCCAGTTGGATGTTATGGATACAAACTTCATAAATAAAGAAGAATCATCATAAAAGTATAATGAAAATCCGCCACCGATATACCCTTTGCTGATCGCTTCCTCTATCTTTGTTAACGATTCACTATCTATGATTGAATCGGAATGAACAAACCAAAGTACCTCTCCTTTTGCCACTTTAGCCCCTGCATTCATCTGATTTGCTCTACCTTTTTCACTATGCACAACTTTTGCATATTTGGAGGCAATCTCCACAGTATCATCCGTACTTCCCCCATCCACAACAATCACTTCTTTGCTTTCTTTACAATTATCAAATTGTTTTAATAATCTCTCAATACTTTTTTCCTCATTTAAAACTGGAATAATAACCGATATCATACTGACCTCCTGATAAAGTTCACAGTTTTCAATTAGTAGTGCACAAAAAAATGAACGCCATAACATAAGAGGAAATATATTTTTTAAATTCTAATCCCTTTGAAGTATGAACTATTTTAAGGCTCATAAAAAATTGCTTTATCGAAATTTATATTTACCTTGACCTTTTCATTCACT
>JASGMB010000021.1 GCA_030156665.1 Clostridiales bacterium | reverse complement strand
TTTTATAATGAAGCCTTTTTTGAAACACATAACGGAAATTATAAATAAATTTATCCACAGAATATACAGGTCTATAATTTCCTATGTGTTATAAAAAATCTTTGATTCTAAACCCGTGGTATAAAACCCGAGGGATTTTATAAGGTAGATTCTCTTGAAACTTTATGTGGCATTCATCCTGACCCAGAAGTGATCAGGATGAATGCCGCAGTCGTTATAAAATTTGTAAATAATATCTCTAAATCTAATATTAAAAAATATTTGTTGCAGGCGCTGGAGAATCGCCGGTATATGCTGATATACCATGTTCTTCGATATCCAATCCAGTTTGTTCTTCTTTCTCTGATACTCTTATACCGATGGTTGTTTTTAATGTGCCAAACACAGCAATTGCCATGAGTACAGCAAAAGCAAATGTAATGACCACTCCTAGTGTTTGAATACTCAATAATTTAATTCCTCCGCCATAGAGTAATCCACCCTCTTTAGCAAATACTCCAACCATAAGCGTACCAAAACCGCCACAAACTCCGTGAACAGATATTGCTCCTACCGGGTCATCTATTTTTACTACTCTGTCGAAGAATTCCACAGATATGATCATTAGAATACCTGCTAATCCACCTATGATTAATGCACCATTAGGTGTTACAATAGCTGTACCTGCTGTTATTGCAACCAGTCCTGCCAAACAGCCGTTAAGTGTCAAACTGACATCTGGCTTCCCATACTTAATCCAGCTAAATAACATACTGGTGATAGTAGCGGATGCACCGGCCAACATGGTGGTTACAGCTATAGATGCAATTGCTGGTGTTGTACCTGAAATAGTGCTGCCAGGATTAAAGCCAAACCATCCAAACCATAGGATAAGAACTCCCAATGTACCCAAAGGTATGCTGTGTCCGGGAATCGCATGAACCTTACCATCTTGAGTATATTTTCCACTTCTAGGACCTGCCAACCAAGCTCCAACAAGTGCCGTTGCACCTCCAACGCCATGTACTACAGTAGAACCTGCAAAATCTATAAAACCTAGCGTTGCGAGCCATCCGCCACCCCAAATCCAATGCCCTGCGATAGGGTATGTTATTGAGCAAATAAGAATTGTAAAAAATAAATATGCGTTAAATTTGGTACGTTCAGCCATTGCTCCTGAAACAATGGTGGCACATGTTGCTGCAAAAACAGCTTGAAAAAACCAGAATGCATCTAATGGAATTCCGAAATCAAAAAGATTACGTTGGGTAAGTGCAAAGCCTTTTGAACCAATCAATCCTAATACATCTGGACCAAACATTAGTGCAAATCCTATTAAATAATATGATACAACACCTATACTAATTGTCATAATATTTTTCATAATGATGTTCACTGTATTTTTTGACTGAGTAAACCCAGCCTCCACACAGGTAAAGCCAGCATGCATAAAAAATACCATGAAGGCTGCTATCAGTGTCCATACTGTGTCTATGGCCAGTGCATTATCTTGAGGGATTGGTTCGCCGCCAGTTGCATAAACTGTAAAAGGGATCGAGAGAACAATTATCAAGCTTACAATAAAGAATGAATGCTTTTTTAACATTAATATTACCTCCTAACGATCTAAATATCTTTGAATTGTATTTACTTGCTAATAAATAATTGCAAATAAAAAAGACGCATTCTGTTAAAGAGTTCATTCTCTTTAAAGAAGCGTCATCACTTCAATACTAATATTACCTCGCTGCAATATTAATTTAGATCTATTATACATGATAATATGGAATTTAGCAAGCAGCTTTTTAAATTTGATGGAGTAATTTACCTTGACAACATTATTAAATATACTTATAATATGGGTAAAATAAAATATAGTGAAAGACTATGAAGAGAAGAGTAGGTTATACACAGCCTTAAGAGAGGTATCACCTTGGCTGTAAGTGATACTAGGTATGCATAGCTGAAGACCGTCTCGGAGTTTTTATAATACGTTGATTACGTTATCATCATTACCTAAAAATGAAATTTTAGGTTGCAAAGTGGGTTAACAATTAGGGTGGAACCGCGGGAAATAGAACTCTCGTCCCTTGTATGGGATGAGAGTTTTTTGATGAAAAAAATATTAATAGGAAGGATGATTCAAATGATAAAAGTGACTTTAAAAGACGGTTCGGTGAAAGTATTTGCCCAAGGTACTACTATTAAGGAAGTTGCTGAAAGCATAAGTGCAGGACTTGCAAGGGTAGCTCTTGTCGGATTGGTAGATGGTAAAATACAAGATTTATCTTATCAGTTAAATGAAGATTGTGAAGTAAGTTTATTGACTTTTGACGATGATGGAGGAAAGCATGCGTTCAGACATACTTCTTCCCATATATTAGCTCAAGCGGTAAAAAGATTATTTCCGGAAACAAAACTTGCTATCGGACCTTCTATTGATAATGGATTTTATTATGATTTTGATTCTGAAAAAACCTTTACGCCAGAAGATTTAGAAAAAATTGAAGAAGAAATGAAAAAAATTGTTAAAGAAAACCTTACACTAGAAAGATTTGAACTTTCTAGAGAAGAAGCGATAAAATTTATGGAAGAAAAAGGAGAAATTTATAAAGTTGAATTAATAAAAGATCTTCCAAAAGATGCAGTAATATCTTTTTATAAACAGGGTGAATTTGTAGATTTATGTGCCGGTCCCCATATTTCTTCTACCGGACCTATAAAAGCGATTAAGTTATTAAATGTAGCTGGTGCATATTGGAGAGGTAATGAGAAAAATAAAATGCTTCAGAGAATTTATGGCACCTCTTTTACCAAAAAGAAAGATTTAGATGAATATTTAAATAGACTAGAAGAGGCAAAAAAGAGAGATCATAGAAAACTGGGTAGAGAGTTGGATTTATTTAATATCTTAGAAGAAGGACCGGGGTTTCCTTTCTTTATGCCTAAAGGTATGATATTGAGAAATATTTTAGAAGATTTTTGGAGAGAAGAGCATAAGAAAAGAGGCTATCAAGAAATTAAAACGCCCATTATTCTTAATGAAGATTTATGGCATAGGTCAGGACATTGGGATCACTATAAAGAAAATATGTATTTTACAAAGATCGATGAAAATGATTTTGCTATCAAACCTATGAATTGCCCGGGCGGTATGTTGGTATATAAAAGAAAAATTCATTCATATAGAGATTTACCACAGCGAATGGCAGAACTAGGCCTAGTACACAGGCACGAGCTATCCGGAGCATTGCACGGATTAATGAGAGTGAGATGCTTTACGCAAGATGATGCCCATATATTTATGCTACCTTCACAAATTAAACAAGAGATTATCAATGTTATAGACCTTATTGACTATTTCTATGGAGTTTTTGGGTTTAATTATCATGTTGAGTTATCTACAAGGCCGGAAAATTCTATGGGTAGTGATGAACAGTGGGAAATGGCAACTAACGGTCTGCGAGAAGCGCTTGAAGCGAAAAATATGCATTATAAAACAAATGAAGGTGATGGGGCATTCTATGGACCTAAAATAGATTTCCATTTAGAAGATTCAATTGGACGTACTTGGCAATGTGGAACGATACAATTGGATTTTCAAATGCCTGAAAGGTTTGATCTTACTTATGTAGGAGCAGATGGAGAGAAGCACAGACCTGTTATGATTCACAGAGTTGTGTTCGGTAGTATAGAAAGATTTATTGCTATCTTAACCGAACATTATGCTGGCGCATTTCCAACATGGTTAGCGCCTGTACAGGTTAAAATACTACCAATTGCTGACAAACATCATGATTACGTATTGGATTTACAAAAGCAATTCGAAAAAAATAACATTCGTGTAGAAATTGATTTAAGAAATGAAAAGATAGGTTATAAAATTCGAGAAGCTCAACTTGAGAAAGTGCCTTATATGCTCGTCATTGGAGATAAAGAAGTGGAATTAAAATCTATAGCTGTAAGATCGCGTAAACAGGGTGATCAAGGTACCATGACAGTTGATGCTTTTATTGAAAAGATATTAGAAGAAGTAAATAATAAAACGAATAACTAAGTTAAAAGAAAGATACAGATATAGGAAAATATTTAGACTTTTTATTTATTTTGACCTATGTTTGTATCTTTCAATGTATATGTATATTTTCTCTCGATCGGTAAAAAATAATTTTTGATAAGCTTATATGAGGGAGAATAGAGAAATGAAAAAATTTGTTGTATCTTTACTTATTTTAAGTTTGGTGTCCGGTGTTTGCTATTATTACTATAAAGTATGGACAACCGAGTCAGTATTATCACGATATGGTTCTCGCGGCCAGGAAGTTAAAGATATACAATATCAATTAAGGAAATGGGGATATTATGACGGCAAAATTGATGGTATATATGGTTGGAAGACAACACAAGCTGTCAAAAAATTTCAAAGAAAAAATGGATTAAAAGTGGATGGAATTGCTGGTCCAAATACGCTAGCTGCTCTTGGATTGCCCACTGGCCGAACTACAACTACTACCAGACGTTCAGGAGACGTTTATTTACTGGCAAGAGTCATTAATGGTGAAGCAAGGGGAGAACCTTATATAGGTCAGGTAGCTGTTGGAGCAGTTGTTTTAAATAGAGTTCAGCACCCTTCATTTCCTAATACACTTGCCGGAGTTATTTATCAGCCGGGAGCTTTTACCGCAATTATCGACGGGCAAATTCATGCACAGATGGAATCTTCATCTATTAAAGCAGCGAGCGATGCATTAAATGGTTGGGACCCTAGTGGTGGGGCTATTTATTATTATAATCCGGCGAAAACTACAAATAGCTGGATATATAACCGACCAGTCATAAAAAGGATAGGAAAACATGTATTTGCAAAATAAGCATTAACGCACAAAGTTTCAATGATATAGTCTGGTACTTAAAATACTGAATTTTTATGCAAGAAGCCTTCTAATTAAGTATAATATAAATATTCTTAATTGGAAGGCTTTTTATGATTTTAGATAGATAAAATATTGGTAGAATCTATTCTTCCCGATTATAAGAAATCAAAAGAATGGCTGAAGTATAATGGCATAAGACTGTTTCACACAATTTAGTGGCTGTAACGACTATGACAGAAAACCTTTAAGGCATAAAAAACGATAGTTAGAAATCCCTCCATATACCCATGAGGTTGATACATTTTACTTAATATTTCCTTTAGGAAATATAATATGTAATCATAATTAGTATTTATTGTCAATATCTTAAAAGGTTGCATATTATATAGCAGGAGAATTATTCTTATAGGCTGTAAACCGGCCTTTTAAAATACAAAAACAATTCGCACGGTAATGGAGGGATAGATGTGAGGTTCAAAATAAGTGATTTTAAGGTTTTAGATGTAAGACCTTCTCAAAAACGAGAAGTTATTGATTATGGAGTAGAAATGGTAGGAGCACCTTTGGAATGGGGTGAAACAACAGGAAAAGGTATAAAAGTAGGTATTATAGATACTGGAATTGACATTAACCATCAAGATTTAAAAGGTAGGGTAAAAGATTATGTTAATTTTTCTTTCTCCGATAGAAAGGATATATTAGATGAAAATGGCCATGGTACACATGTAGCAGGCATTATTGCAGCGGAACGTAATAATGTCGGGATAATAGGAGTAGCACCTGAAGCTGATTTGTATATTGCAAAAGCATTTAACAAAGATGGTACTGCTGGTTTTGATGCAATCCGAAATAGTATTTTATGGATGATAGAGCGTGATGTAGATGTAATAAATATGTCCTTTTCTTCTCAAACCTATTCACAGGAATATCAAAAAGTTATAGCGCAAGCTTACGCGAAAGGAATCACTTTAGTATGTGCAGCAGGGAATGAAGGTATGAGTGAGGGAGGAAGTGGAAATACCATTGGGTATCCTGCACGTTTTGATGAAACTATTGCAGTTACAGCGGTCAATGTAGATAAAAAACGAGCCGATTTCAGTTCTATAGGAGAAGAAGCAGAAATTGCAGCAGCAGGGAAAGATATATATTCTTGTTACTTAGATAACAGTTATGCCACTTTAAGTGGTACTTCGATGGCTACACCTATTATTACAGGTGCAGTAGCATTGCTGCAAGCTAAAGGTATCAGGAGATACAAGAGAAGACTTACTCCCGAAGAAATTCGACTACTTCTTCATATTTATTCCGAAGATTTGGGAGATATAGGTAGAGATAATGAATATGGTTTTGGACTATTTTCATTTGGAAGAATTAATAAGACTGACTATGTTTACAATAATGCTGCTTTAAGAACCAGAGGTTTAAGAAGAAGTGATTTATTTATGAATATGCTTATTGCTGCACTTTTATTGTTATAAGGAAATGTTGATGATTACCAGGTGTACTACAATATGTTTGGTAATCATCAACATTTTTAAGTGGTGTAAATTAAAACTTACTGTAATCTAAATACCATTAGATATTATATAAGTCTTGGAATAATATTCTTCAGATAAATTAAATGCACCCGTTGTATATATTTACTTGCAGAAATTTAATGGTGTATGAGCTGCTATGAGAATACTTTTTTGTTGCGAATTTATCCTTATCTATGTTAAAATAAATTCGGATTAGAAGGAGGATGATTAACATGGCAGGCCATTCAAAATGGGCTAATATAAAACATAAAAAAGAAAAAACTGACGCACAAAAAGGTAAGATATTTACAAAAATAGGACGAGAAATTGCTGTAGCTGTAAAAGAGGGAGGGCCTGACCCAGCCTCAAACTCAAAACTTAAAGATGCAATCGCTAAGGCTAAAGCAAATAATATGCCGAATGATACAATCGAAAGAAGTATTAAAAAAGCATCTGGCGAATTAGGTGGAGCAAATTACGAAGAAATAGTCTATGAAGGTTATGGACCGTCTGGTGTAGCTGTTATTGTTGAAACTATGACTGATAATAAAAATAGAACAGCAGGAGAAATGAGACATCTTTTTGATAAATATGGTGGAAATCTTGGTACAACCGGTTGTGTGTCCTTTATGTTTGATAAAAAAGGTGTTATTATTATTGAAAAAGCGGACAACATTGATGAAGATGAACTGATGATGGAAGCATTAGAAGCTGGTGCAGAAGATTTTTCAGCAGAAGATGGTTATTATGAAATCCTTACTGCTCCTGATGACTTCTCACAAGTGCGCGATACACTAGAAATGAAAGGATTTACGTTTGCATCGGCTAGCATAGAAATGATTCCTCAGACCATGACAGCGTTAGAATCAGAAGATGACATAAAAAAAATGCAAAAACTTATTGAATTGCTTGAAGACAACGATGATGTCCAAAATGTTTACCACAATTGGAATATGCCCGAAGAATAGGTTTATACCAAGGGATTGAGGGTTTTATAATAAGCAATGGATTATGATATATATTATTGTTTTTGAGCAATCACTGATATATATTTAATTATAAAAAATTGTTGAATTATGAATGTACAAGTAAAACACCTTTTTATATTGGTATATATCCAAATAGGAGGGTGTTTTTATGTTATTATAAGATGTTTTAAAGGAATTTGTTTTTTCGTTAATATGATTTGTATGTATAAAGAACAGTGTAATACTACTATCCAATGTTTAAAAAGTGTTATTGATTTATATGGTTTAAAAACATTTTTATTTAGTCCCTCCACATATGATTTTAATAATATTTCTATTTTTTCATAGTAAATATCAATTAGTTTTCCTCGTTTTAAATATTTTATGTTAATAAAATATAGATTTGTTTCAAATAGAAGTTATTTTTGGTTTAATTATTAATAATTCATTCTACAAAATATTTTTTATGAATAAAATACTGTAGAGATATATCAAAATTTTCGATAACAGAAAAGCTTTATTCGGATGACAATTACATTAATTAAAATTTTAAGATATTCTAAAAAGTAACAAACCACTTGCACTATCATAGTATAGTAAAGGAGGGGTTATTATGAGGTTATGGACACGCCGAAACCTTGGATATAGGATGAGATATAGAAGAAAGAAAAAGAGAAATTATAATAGATATCTTGCTATCGCTGTTGTATTTTTATTGATATTTTACACTTTTTCACTATTCGATAAAAAAATACGACCTACCGTTATTTCTATTGCGGAAGCAAGAGCTAAATACATAGCAACTAGAGCAATTAATGAGGCTGTAAACGAAAAAATAGCTGATAATAACCTAAAATATAAAGATCTTATTACTTTTCAAAAAAATAAAGATGAACAAATTACTGCCCTACAAGCAAATATAGTGAAGATGAATCAGTTAAAAGCAGCGCTTACTATGAGTATACAACAAAGAATTGAGACTATAGATTCAACACAAATTTATGTGCCTATAGGCAATGTGCTTAACAGCCAAATTCTTTCAGGATGGGGACCTAAGATTCCTGTAAAGATTATTCCATTGGGAACTGCACAGATTGATTTCAAAAACAACTTTCATACAGCAGGTATTAATCAAACGAAACATGAAATTATTCTTGAAGTACATAGCAATGTATGGGTCTTATTGCCTATGATGAAAAGTAGTTCGGAAATAGTTACAACAGTTCCGGTGGCCGAAACAATTATTGTCGGTACAGTACCAGAGCAATATATTAACGTAGAAGGAACAACCAGCAATGCTTCCGATTCAATATTAAACATGATAAAATAATATCGATAACCAATATCTAAATTTAAAATAAATTAATTGTAGTTATCGATGAAATTAAGCAACTTTAAATCATAATATTTAGTTTTAAAGTTGGTTAATTATAATAAGGTGCAAAATATTCGGTTATTTAAAGTTTATAAGCTAGGAGAACAGACGTTATGGAGAATAGAGTTGTAGAAGTGCAAAATGATGGTATAATATTAGTACCATTATTTTTTGGAGGAAGATAGTACTATGGATATAGCATTAGCTAAAAAGAGAATTAAGGAATTAAGAGAAACCATTGAATATCATAATTATAAGTATTATGTAGAAGATGATCCTGAAATTACGGATTTTGAATATGATAAGCTGTTGAAGGAACTAGAAGATTTAGAAAAACAGTTTCCAGAATTAATTACTCCTGATTCTCCTACACAAAGAGTAGGTGGGAAAGCGCTAGAAGGTTTTGATACTGTAGTACACAGTGTACCTATGCAAAGTTTATCAGACGTATTTGATGAAAAGGAACTATATGAATTTGATAATAGGGTAAAGTCGGTTTTGAAATTTCAAGAAGTTGAATATGTTGTAGAATTAAAAATTGACGGCCTATCTGTATCACTGGAGTATGAGGATGGCATATTTGTGAGAGGATCTACTCGGGGAGATGGTATTATAGGAGAAGATGTAACACAAAATTTAAAAACAATTAAATCTATTCCTCTTAAATTAAAAGAGAGCGTTCCTTACTTAGAGGTTAGGGGCGAGGTTTTTATTTCAAGAGATAATTTTATTAAACTAAATGAAAAAAGAGAGATTTTGGAACAACCGCTATTTGCCAATCCAAGGAATGCGGCGGCAGGTTCATTACGGCAGTTAGATCCTAAAATGACTGCTGAAAGAAAGTTAGATATTTATGTATTTAATATTCAACAAGTTCAAGGAAAGAGGTTTGATACTCATGTAGCAAGTTTAGAATATTTAAAAAGTCAGGGTTTTAAAGTAAGTCCTACATATAATGTATTTAAGGACATTAAAGATGTATATACTGAGATATTACGATTGGGGGATGACAGGGGAAAGTTACCTTTCGAGATTGATGGCGCTGTAGTAAAAGTAAATTTGCTGGCACAAAGAGACATATTAGGGAATACATCTAAAAGTCCGCGATGGGCTGTAGCATTTAAGTTTCCTGCTGAACGAAAGGAGACAATCATTCAAAATATATATGTTCAAGTAGGAAGAACAGGTGCTTTAACTCCTAATGCAATACTGGAACCGGTTAAATTAGCAGGAACTACAGTAAGTAGGGCAACGCTTCATAATATTGATTACATTCGACAAAAAGATATTCGTATAGGCGACCATGTAATTGTACAAAAAGCAGGAGACATTATCCCAGAGGTGGTTGAAGTTGTAAAAGATAAAAGAAAGGGAGACGAACAAGAATTCCATATGCCTACCCAATGTCCCGTATGTGGGGCGGAAGTGGTCCGTGAAGAGGGTGAAGCTGTAACAAGATGTACAGGAATTGAGTGTTCTGCACAGTTATTAAGAAATATTATCCATTTTGCTTCTAGAGACGCAATGAATATAGAGGGGTTAGGACCGGCAATTATAGAACAACTATTGAATAAAGGCCTCATTAAAGGTGCAGCCGATTTATATTATTTAAAGTTTGAAGATTTAATTCATTTAGAGAGAATGGGTGAAAAATCGGCGAAAAATTTATTAAATGCTATAGAAAAATCAAAGGATAATGACCTTAGTTGTGTATTGTATGCTTTTGGAATTAGGTTGATAGGGCAAAGAGCTGCAAAACTTCTTGCAGAACATTTTGGCTCCATTGATAACCTTGCTCATGCAAATTTTGAACAAATTACTGCAATACATGAGATCGGCGACAAGATGGCACAGAGTGTAGTCAATTTCTTTAAGCAAGAACAAAGTAAAGATACGATAGAGAAACTAAAAAGTGCAGGAGTAAATCTTAAAAGTAAAAAGCAAGAAAAAGGAAAAGATAGTAGATTTGAAGGGCTTACTTTTGTATTAACAGGAACTTTAGTGAACTATAACCGAAATGAAGCAAAAGAGATTATTGAAAAGTTCGGAGGTAAAGTTTCGGGGAGCGTGTCAAAAAAGACTTCGTATGTATTAGCCGGAGAAGAAGCAGGAAGTAAACTGGATAAGGCGAATCAACTCGGTATAAAAGTGATTGATGAAGTAGAGTTTGAACAAATGATTAAATGATAAAACATTATTCATTTAAATCGTTTACAATTTTTATTGTACAAACGTTGAATAACAAAAAGTCTTAATATATAATGGTTAGAGATTAAATACAAGCTGAAAATTGAAAAGATAATGGTGGCAAAGGATGTGAGCATATGAAAATTACTAGAGAACAAGTTGAACATGTAGCTAATCTTGCGAGATTAAATTTAACTGAAGAGGAAAAAGAAAGATTAACAAGTGAAATGGAAAGCATTATTGCTTTTGCGGACAAGCTTAATGAGCTTGATACTTCAGAAGTAGAACCTACTGCCCATGCTATACCAATTCAAAATGTTTTTAGAGAAGATGAGTTCCTAATATTGTAGAATAGGTAAAAGGAGTGTGAGAAGATTTGGAACTTTATCAATTAACAGCACATGCACTAAGAGATCTACTTAGAAAAAAAGAAATAAGTTCAATAGAGCTTACAAAGTCGATTTTAGATAGAATTAATTTGACAGACCCTCAAATACAAAGTTATCTCACAGTTATGCATGAACAAGCACTCAATAATGCCCAAGAGATAGATAAGAGAATGAGTGCCGGAGAGCAGTTGGGTGATTTAGCTGGAATACCGATGGCACTAAAAGATAATATATGTACCGAAGGTATATTAACTACTTGTGCATCCAAAATGCTGCATAATTTTAAGCCACCCTATGATGCTACAGTTGTAAAGAAATTAAAAAAAGAAGGCACAGTTTTAGTTGGGAAATTAAATATGGATGAATTTGCGATGGGCTCATCCACAGAAAACTCCTACTTTAAACAAACAAAAAATCCTTATGATTTAGATAGAGTGCCTGGAGGTTCCAGTGGAGCTTCGGCAGCTGCTGTTGCTGCAGATGAAGCGATATTTACGCTGGGTTCCGATACAGGCGGCTCTATTAGACAGCCTGCTGCTTTTTGTGGGGTTGTTGGAATGAAACCTACATATGGTACTGTTTCAAGATTTGGGTTGGTTGCTTTTGCTTCATCTTTGGATCAAATAGGACCACTAACTAAAGATGTTACCGATTGTGCATTAGTACTTAATGCAATTACAGGACATGACCCTATGGATTCAACTTCATTAAATATTAAATATCCTGATTATACAAAAGCCCTTGTTAACAATGTAAAAGGTTTAAAAATCGGAGTGCCCAAGGAGTATATGGGAGAAGGTATAAATGCTGAAATTAGGCATTCGGTATTGAATGCTTTGGAAATATTGAAAAGTTTAGGAGCAGAATATGAGGAATTTTCTCTTCCACTTACCGAGTATGCTTTGCCAGCTTACTATCTCATTTCGTCTGCTGAAGCAAGTTCCAATTTAGCTAGGTACGACGGCATAAAATATGGATATAGGACAGGTCAGTTCAAAGATTTGCTAGATTTATATAAAAAAACAAGAAGTGAAGGTTTCGGTACCGAAGTTAAAAGAAGAATTATGCTGGGCACTTATGCACTGAGTTCCGGTTATTATGATGCTTATTACAAAAAAGCACAACAAGTTAGAACACTTATAAAGAAAAGTTTTGATGATGCATTTAGTAGATACGATGTGATTATTACGCCTACCACTCCTACTACTGCATTTAAAATTGGAGAAAAATCAAAGGATCCTTTAGAAATGTATGCTGCTGATATATGTACTGTATCCTTAAATATAGCAGGCCTCCCGGGCTTAGTTATTCCCTGTGGACTTGATAGTAAAGGACTTCCGATTGGTATGCAGCTAATCGGCAAAGCTTTTGATGAGGCGACATTATTACGTACTGCGTATACTTTTGAACAAAACACAGAATATCATAAGATTAGACCAAATTTATAATGGCTTTCTACAACACTTAGTTGCAAACTGTTAGCTAGTAATTGTGAACTAAATAAAAGAGGTGATTAAGTTTGAATTATGAAACAGTCATAGGGCTTGAAGTTCATGCTGAACTTTCCACAAAGACTAAAATCTTTTGTGATTGTACTACTGAATTTGGTGGAGAAGTAAACACTCATTGTTGTCCTATTTGTACCGGCATGCCCGGGGTACTCCCGGTTTTAAATAAAAAAGTTGTTGACTATGCGATTAAGGCTGGATTGGCTACCAATTGTGAAATTACAGAATTTGGGAAACAGGATAGAAAAAATTATTTTTATCCTGATCTACCTAAAGCATATCAAATTTCACAATATGATTTACCTGTTTGTAAGAATGGATATATAGATATCGAAGTGAATGGACAAAAGAAGAGAATAGGCATTACAAGAATTCATATAGAAGAGGACGCCGGTAAATTAATGCATGATGAATGGGGGACAGGTTCACTTATTGATTATAACCGATGTGGCGTACCGCTTATTGAAATTGTAACAGAACCGGATATGCGAACTCCTGAAGAAGCTAAGGTTTTTCTTGAAACACTAAAATCTATCTTACAATATATTGACGTTTCGGATTGTAAGATGCAGGAAGGTTCTTTGCGTTGTGATATTAATCTTTCAGTTAAACCTGTGGGACAAAAGGAATTTGGTGTTAGAACAGAAATGAAAAATGTAAATTCGTTTAGAGCCGCTGTTCGCGCTATGGAATATGAAGCAAAAAGACAGATTGAAATTGTTGAGTCTGGAAAACAGGTAGAACAGGAAACACGTCGTTGGGATGATGTAAAAGGTGTCAGTTATGCAATGAGAAATAAAGAAGAAGCCCATGATTATAGATATTTTCCGGAACCTGATCTTGTTCCAATTGTAATCAATAAAGAATGGATAGAGGAAATTCGGAAGACGCTTCCCGAACTACCTAATGCCAAAAAAGAACGTTACATAAAGCAGTATCAATTACCTGAATATGACGCTGCAATTATTACTTCTTCCAGAACATTGGCTCAATTTTTTGAAGAATGTGTAGAAAGCGGTGCAAACCCTAAAATAGTAAGCAACTGGTTTATGGGAGACTTAATGAGAATTTTAAAGGATAACAATTTGGAACCGGAAGAGATTCCATTTCCTGGACAATATATTGCAAAATTATTGGCACTAATAGAAAAAGGCACCATTAGCGGTTCTATAGCAAAAAAAGTCTTAGAAGTAATGTTTGATGAAGCGAAGGACCCAGAAATTATTGTCAAAGAAAAAGGATTAATTCAGATTAGTGATGAATCTCAGTTGGTAGAAATTGCAAAAAAAGTAATAGAGGACAATCCTCAATCGGTTGCAGATTATAAAGGTGGTAAAGAAAAGGCGTTGGGATTTCTTGTAGGACAATGTATGAAGGCAACAAAAGGAAAAGCAAATCCTCAAATGCTAAATAATTTATTGAAAGAAATGTTGAATAAATAATACAAAAAATAACGGGCTTCTTGGCCCGTTATTTTCATGTATTTAAATAATCTATTGAAAATTGGGATAGAACTGCTGCACCTATACTAAGACATTCTTCATCGATATCAAACTTACTATTATGTATTGGATATATAATGCCTTTTTTCTGATTACCGCACCCTAATCTAAAGAACGTGGAAGGTACTTTTTCGGCAAAATAGGCAAAGTCCTCTCCACCCATAGAAGGTTCATTACCCCAGATCAAGTTATTGCTACCAATAATTTTTACAGCAGCATTGGCTAAGATATCAGTTATGGTATTATCGTTTATTGTAGGAGGATAAAGATAATGATACTTGAATTCATACTCCCCCCCCATCGTAGTTACAATACCTGCAACAGTTGTTTCAATTAAATTTGCAACTCGTTTTCTTAGTTCCGGATCCAGGGTTCTTGCCGTTCCTTTAATGACAGCAGTATCGGGAATGACATTGGTACATGTGCCTGAGTGAAAGTAGCATATCGATATTACTGCAGGACTCAGCGGGTCAATTTTTCTACTAATTACAGTTTGAAGAACATTTACTACCTGACATCCAATGACAATAGGATCTGTTGCTGTATGAGGCATAGCACCATGGCCACCTTTGCCCTTAATCACAATCTCAAAATCATCAGGAGAAGCCATGATTGGTCCACGTTTTACCAAAATTTGACCAACCGGAATATCTGACCAGACATGGGTGGCAATACATGCATTTACTTTGGGATTGTCTAGTACTCCTTCTTCAATCATTGGAAGAGCTCCCCCTACGCCTTCTTCAGCAGGTTGAAATATAAGTTTAATATTGCCCTTTAATTTATCTTTTAATCGATTTAAAATTTCTGCTGCACCTAAAAGGCACGCAACATGTGCATCATGTCCACAAGCATGCATTTTACCTGGGATGGTTGATTTATAGTCACAATTGTTTTCTTCCGTTATAGGTAGTGCATCCATGTCAGCTCTGATTGCTACTGTTTTTCCCGGTTGATTTCCACGTATTAAACCTACAACACCGGTTTTTGCAACCTCTGGTGTTACTTCAATATCCAATTGTTTTAAATAATTCAATATAAGTTTTCCGGTATTATATTCTTCAAAAGCCAATTCAGGGTTTTGATGTATTTTTCGACGTATTTCAATTAGTTTATTTTGTATTTCTTTTGATATTTTTTTGATTTCTTTTGCAAACATACTATCACCTCCGGATTAAATTTAAATATGTGTCTATCTTAATACAATAAGATAAAAAAGGCAATAAAATAACAGTAGGACACATAAAAATTCCTGCTGCTATTTTAAATTATTATGAAGTGAAGCGTAATATCAAGACAATCTACCTTAGTCTTTTGTGCCGAAAGGAACATCAATTAGCCGAAGGCGATTGTCTTATTTTTTAGCAGTTCTTTCGCTTTTTTCAGTGAAGTATACACAGGAGTTGTTTATTGTATTTGATACTATGGTGACGCTATCTAAGTGACATTTACCATCTTTTTGATATACACAATTGGATGTACAGTTAATATTCGTCATAACATCACCTCCAATACTTATTTTTTCCCCATTCTAATAATTCATACAAATTCATTTTAGCTTTTCTTTGAACATTAGAGTGGATTTATCATTTAAGGAAATAAAACTGCCGTGAATAGCATAAGCTATTCACGGCTTATTTCAACAACAAATAGTAAAATTTACTATTTGTTGATTACAAAAGTGAAAATAATCTTTATTTGACTACTTTCAATAATATAATATGTAGTGCTGGGAAAAATGTGAATAAAATAAAAAATGTTAAACAAATATCAAGTTTTAGCATATATATTTAAGATCAGCACTGGATGGAATAAAAGAAGAACGAAACATTACTTTGATTAAACTGCAAATTGCACAAAATACATTGAAAAAACTGAATAAAAATAACTACGATATTCAAATGAATTTGATGAGTGAAATGGTAAGAGAAGAAACTGTGGTGGAAGTAGTAATAGAAGTGGTAGATAGAGCTGCATACATAAAACCTGGATTTTCGATAGATGCTAAGATTATTGATGCTAATATTATTATAGAGACAGTCAAAGAGTAAATTAAGAATGACACAAAAATTAAACCAATTGAGAATAATAAAAGTAAGTAAGGTGTAGAGATGATAAAAATAAATAGTTTGGATAAAATATACAAAAATGGTAATATAGAAGTAAAAGCTTTAAAAGGCATAAATCTGCATTTATTTTGGCTGATGAGCCAACGGGAAATTTGGATAGTCGTTCTGGTGAGGAGATCATGGCTATTTTTCAAAGCTTGAATAGAGAAGGTGTTACCATTATTTTAGTTACTCATGAATCGGATATAGCCATGCATACTAGAAGAATCATTACTTTTTGTGATGGTTTTTTAGTGAAAGATGAGAAAGTAAAAAAGCCTATACAAGCCACAGAAATGATAAACAAATTGGTGAATATACAAGAACAGGTTATGTAATAATCACTTTAGAAAGGAAGGGTTGGATTTAAATTTTATCGCTAGAAGCATTAAGATAGGAATAACATAATAACCTTGAGAATAAAAAATATTAGCATAAACTCTAAAAAGAGAACACCTTTTTAGAGTTTATTTTTTTTACTTTTACAGATAATAAAAGCTAAAGGAGTGGTGATTTTGAAAAAAATTTCTATTACATTAGTAGCTACAGCATTCATTGTATTTACTATGTTAATTTTACATTATAGAGATGTTAGTGAAATGATTGATGTAAAGGTTTATTCAGTTCAGGAAACTGGAATTGTATCCAGTGTTACCAGTAATGGAAAAATAGAAGAAATAGCTAAAAAAGACCTATTTGTAGAAATTCCTGTAAGAATTCATACTATTTATGTAAAAGAAGGTGAGAAGGTAAATAAGGGCCAGCCTTTAGCTGAATTGGACTTTCAAGATTTGGAATTACAGCTTGAGCAGGCAAAAACAAATTTAGAAATAGAACAATTAAAATTTGAAAAAATAGTAAAAGAAGTTTACAATGCTAAAGTGTATGATGAGAAAAAAGAAGATTACATAAAAAATGTTCAAAAAGTATGGAATGAAGATGAAACAGCTACATACTTGGATAAAGATATAGCTGCAGTTTATCAAAAAAAAATGCAGCTTGCTAAGTTAAAAGTGCAAGAGCTTGAACGTAAATTACAGCAGTACCCAAAAGTACTTGTAAGTCCCATATCGGGTATTGTCACCGAAATTAATGCAAACAAGGGATCAGTTGTTGATTCATTAAAACCAATTATAACGGTTTCGGATATAAGTCGTTTACAGGTAAAGGCAAATATTGGAGAATACTACATTTCACAAATTAAAGAGGGACAAAAGGTAGAAATAACTGGAGACGCTTTTGAAGGTATGTGTTATTTAGGGAAAGTAAAAAAAATTTCTCCTATTGCAAAACAAATTTCTTCAGGCCAAAATACCGAAACAATTATAGAAGTTATTGTAGATATTATTGACGAGGATACATTATTAAAACCTGGTTATTCTGCACAGGTAAAGATTATAACAGATGCTAAAGACAACACGTTAATTTTGCCCTATGAAGCTGTAGTACAGGATGAAGAAAATAATGATATCGTATATGTTGTTAAGAATAATAGAGCTTATAAAAGAAAAGTCAAGACTGGTGCAGAGTTAGAACTGGAAATTGAGATTATTAAAGGATTAACCAAGGGAGAGAAAGTAATATTAAATCCACCCCCGGAAATTAAAGACGGTTCAAAAGTTAGAATAACAACCGTTAAAAAAGGTGAGATATAATGAATTTAATTGAATATATTACAATATCAATACATATTACTTTTTCAAATAAGTTAAGAACTTTACTCACTATATTAGGTATTGTGATAGGAATTTCTTCTGTTATCACCATTGTATCTGTTGGGAAAAGTGGGCAAAGTGCTATTTTGGGTGAATTGGATAAATTAGGAATAAACGGAATCAATATAAAAATTAAATCCGGTGAAATGTTAGCTAATGATACGTTAAAAATTGACGATAGTGAATATATAAAAAAGTATATTTCCCAAGTTAAAAGTGTCGTACCTGTTTTTAATGGCTTTGGAATTGTTAAACGCAATAATAGAAACAGGGAAGTTTATATATGGGGAATCAATAAAGATTTTAGAGATATTTTTTCTTTGCAAATACTTCATGGTAGATCAATAAATCAAACAGATACCCTTACAAGTCGAAATGTTGTATTAATTGATAATATTTTAGCGAAAAAATTATTTCATAGAGAAAACGCTGTAGGAAGGCGATTAAGGCTCACAGCAAAAGAAGATACAATTGTTTTAACAGTTGTAGGTGTTATTAAAAATACCAATGAGATTTTTGCAAATATATTGGGAGAACAAATTCCTGCCTTTATTTATATGCCTATTACGACTGTACAAAAAATATATAATACGAATAGTGTAGATCAAATTTCTATTAAAGTTGATAAACAAGAAAACCTTGAAGATATAGGTATAAAAGTAGTAAGATTTTTAGAAAGAAAGCATCATAATAAGGATAAATATTATGTTGAAAATATGGTTAAGCAAAAAGAGCAAGTGAATAAGGTGATAAATATTCTTACTTTTATTGTAGGTACAATAGGAACTATTTCATTAATGGTAGGCGGAATAGGAATAATGAACATTATGCTTGTTTCTGTTAATGAAAGAACAAGAGAAATTGGAATTAGAAAGGCAGTAGGTGCCAGAAAAAAGGATATTCTTATTCAATTTTTAATTGAAGCAATCATTTTAACTATTATTGGTGGCATCATAGGAATAGTAACAGGAGTAGTTTTTGCATGGATAATATCATATTTTTCTGGTTTACCTTTTAATATTTCCGGTACTATCATATTGATAGCAGTGTTATTTTCCGGTTTTATTGGTTTAATTTTTGGTGTTTATCCGGCTTGGAAAGCAGCTAATCTGGACCCAATAGAAGCATTGAGATATGAATAAGAATAGATCATTTGAATTTAACAAGAACAATTAGAAATAGAAATAATCATTCTTAACGATAAGGAGAGCGTATATAATGTCGAGATTTATTGCAAATCCGTTTATTCCGGAAAGAAAAGTAAGTCATGTAATTATAGACGGGAGAATATCATCTAAAATATTATTTACTTTAAAAAATTTAGGGATAACACCGGTACTTACATCGGTTTCAAATGGATTATACCCTGCGGTATCCTGCCATCCTGATATGCTTATACACCCAATAGGTAATGACGTTTTAATTGTAGCACCAGATATATATGAATTTATTTACTCAAAATTGAAGCCGTTAAATTTTAAATTAATAAAAGGCAAAAGTATTTTAAAAAGTAACTACCCTGAAAATATTGCATATAATGTAGCAAGAATAGATAATTTTGCATTCCATAATGTAAAATATACAGATCCTATGATTAGAGAATATTTTGAACAGCTTAATATTAAAATAATTAATGTTAAACAAGGTTACACAAAATGTTCAACGTGCATTGTAAATCATCAAGCAATTATTACTTCAGATAAAGGAATTGCAAAGGCTGCTGATAATTATAATATTGATGTATTGTTAATTGAGCCCGGGCATATATTGTTACCTGGCCTAGATTACGGATTTATTGGCGGAGCAACCGGATTAATTTCAAAAAACCTATTAGCAGTTTCGGGACGGTTAGACACTCATCCGAATTATGCAGATATTATTAAATTCTGTAGTAATTATAATGTACACGTGGTTAATTTAGGTGAACAGCAAGTAATAGATATAGGTTCAATCGTACCTATATTGGTATATTAAGTAAAAAAGAAATTATATTATGCATTATAAATTGGGTTTTATAGGAATTATACGATACTGCATACAACAATGTACTTAATCATATAATACACTTGAAGGGATGTGAATTTGATGGAATACCTATCCATAGGAGTGACTGATGAAATAGAAGAAATAAACAATATAATAAATAGTGCATTAATAGACTTAAAAACAAAAGATGTAGCCTTAGAATTGAGAAAAAAAAACACTGATAATGTAAATTTTTTAGAGATTAAGATTGATTCAAAAAATAAATTGAATAATTTTAAGATTTATATGGCAAATATTCTATCACAGTATATTATAGATAAATATGAACCAAGATTTATTAGTCATATAATTAATTCAAATTATTGTTACTTTAATTCTAGAGAACGAAGAGAAATATATAAAATTGCATTGACAAACATCCTTGGGGTTGAAGAAAAAAATATTTTTAATAATTTATTTTTACTGAGACGGAAAAATATAATTGCAAAAAAATTAATTGAATTTTTTGAAACTTCCAATGAAATCATTTTGGATGGTTTTGTAACATTTCGCTTAAAAGAATATATTAAAGAGTTGGAAGATGTAGTCGATAAGGCAGTAGATGATTATCTGATGGAGAAAGAATATAAAGAATTTATTCGCTTATTAAAATATTTTGTAGAAATTCAAGAACCTAAATTTGATATAGTACATGTACTTGTAAATTATGATAATAGATATATTCTATTAGACAAAAATAAAAAAGAAATTACGAATGAATGTATTCAGGATTTTATAAATGAAGTTTCAGAAGGAGAAATAAATTATGATGATTTACTGGTGAGTTCATTAATAACGCTGGCACCCAATAAAATTTATATTCATATGATAGATAAAATAAAAAATAGAGAATTAATGGAAACTATAAAAAATGTTTTTTATGGAAAAGTTACTTTTTGTCCAGGTTGTGATCTTTGTATAGTGAGTGATGTTACTACAAACCAAGCAAATGTAATAGATTATCTACAAAAGTAAATAATAATGAGCTCAAAATATGCATTGTGAGATATCTCGCAGTGCATATTTTTTATTATGAAACGAAGCGTAATATCAAGACAATCTACCTTAATTTTTGTGTCGAAAGGCACATCAATTCGACGAAGGCGATTGTCTTATTATAACGCATAGAAAAGTATATTTTTTCTTTAGTTTTACACTTTCCGTTAAATGCATTTCAAAAAAGGCTTCATTATAAAATACTTCTTTTAGAAGCCTTTTTTATTGAAAAAAATATTTTTAGACAATGATTCCAACCTTTAAACAATAAAAACATATGTTTGCTTTTTTTAGGACTTGTGATATAATTACAAAGGAATATGTGAGGTGGCAAAATGGATAAATTTGAAGTAATATCTGAGTATAAACCGCAGGGTGATCAACCTAAAGCAATCGAACAGTTAAGCAATGGCATAATGAAAAACCATAGAGGGCAAACTTTGTTAGGTGTAACGGGTTCAGGTAAGACATTTACCATTGCAAACGTTATTCAGCAGGTACAGAAGCCTACTTTGGTTTTGGCACATAATAAGACCCTTGCTGCACAATTATGCAGTGAGTTTAAAGAATTTTTTCCAAATAATGCGGTTGAATACTTTGTAAGTTATTATGATTACTATCAACCCGAGGCGTATATACCTCATACCGATACGTATATAGAAAAAGATGCATCTATCAATGATGAAATAGATAAACTTAGGCACTCTGCCACTGCAGCATTATTTGAACGAAGAGATGTAATTATTGTGGCGAGTGTGTCGTGTATTTACGGACTTGGAGACCCTATCGATTACAAAAATCTTGTAGTTTCTTTACGTCCCGGAATGATTAAAGATAGAGATCAAGTTTTAAAAAAGTTGGTAGAAATACAGTATGAACGAAATGATATCAACTTTGTTCGAGGTAAATTTAGGGTAAGAGGAGATGTAGTAGAAATATTTCCTGCAAGCTCTAGTGAAAATGCATTAAGAATTGAGTTTTTTGGAGATGAAATAGAAAGGATCAGTGAGATTGACGCCCTTACGGGAGAAATTAAGGGTATTAGGAAACATTGTGCAATTTTCCCTGCATCTCACTATGTAACAACGCAAGAAAAAATGGAAAGAGCAATTATTGCAATTGAACAAGAATTAGAAGAAAGAGTTGCTGAACTTAAAAGTCAGAATAAACTAGTAGAAGCACAAAGATTAATGCAGAGAACGAACTATGATATAGAGATGATGAGAGAAGTGGGCTTTTGTCAAGGAATTGAGAATTATTCCAGACATATTAGCGGCAGAGAACCCGGTAGTGCTCCATTTACATTACTTGATTATTTTCCTAAAGACTTTTTAATGGTAATTGACGAATCTCATGTTACACTTCCTCAGGTAAGGGCTATGTATGGAGGAGACAGATCTAGAAAAGATTCACTGGTTGAATATGGGTTTAGGTTACCGTCTGCCTATGATAACAGACCATTGAATTTTGAAGAATTTGAAGAAAGAATTAATCAGGTTATTTTTGTAAGTGCTACGCCGGGTGAATATGAACGGCAACATTCTTCGCAAATAGTTGAACAAATTATTCGACCAACAGGTTTAGTAGACCCTGAAGTAATCGTCAAACCCGTCAAAGGGCAGATTGACGACTTGTTAAGTGAAATTAACAAACGGATTGCCAAGAAAGAAAGAGTGTTGGTAACCACTCTTACAAAAAAGATGGCGGAAGATTTAACAGATTATTTGAAAGATATGGATATAAAGGTGAAATATTTACATTCAGATATTCATACCATTGAAAGAATGGAAATTATTCGTGATTTGCGTTTAGGCGTTTTTGATGTATTAGTAGGTATAAATCTTTTGAGAGAAGGCTTAGACCTTCCGGAAGTGTCACTGGTTGCTATTCTTGATGCGGATAAAGAAGGATTTTTACGATCTGAAACATCATTAATTCAAACTATTGGTAGAGCAGCAAGAAATGTAGCAGGTAAAGTAATTATGTATGCGGATAGCATTACCGATTCTATGAAAATAGCAATTAGTGAAACAAATCGTAGAAGAAAACTTCAGATGGATTATAATAAACAACACGGGATTATTCCCAAAACAATTGTAAAGGGAGTAAGAGAGATTATTGAAGCGACACAAGTCGCTGAAGAAACTATAAAATATCAGGTTGGTAAAGAAGTTGATTCAATTAATAGTAATAATATAGAAAAAGTTATTGCAAAATTAACTGAAGAGATGAAACAAGCTGCAGCAGATTTACAGTTTGAAAAAGCGGCAGCCTTAAGAGATAAGATTCAAGAATTAAAAAGAACTAAGCATTAATAGTACAGAATTAATGATAACTGAAGAAGTTTATGGTTCATGGTTAACTGTTTACAGTGATTTTTTATTATAAAAAGTTTATTAGATAAATATATCACCTGTGACTGTGAACTGTAAACTACCAACTTAGTATAGGGGAAGAGAAATATGTCACGAAATAATATTTTTATAAAAGGTGCAAGAGAACACAATTTAAAAAATATTGATATTGAGATTCCAAGAGATAAATTTGTAGTACTGACAGGGCTTAGTGGTTCAGGAAAATCTTCTTTAGCATTTGATACTATCTATGCGGAAGGTCAGAGAAGATATGTAGAATCTCTTTCAGCATATGCAAGACAATTTTTGGGGCAAATGGAAAAGCCGGATGTAGATTATATTGAGGGTCTTTCACCGGCAATCTCTATTGATCAAAAAACGACTAGCAAAAATCCACGTTCTACGGTGGGAACTGTAACGGAGATTTATGACTATTTAAGGTTGCTTTTTGCACGAATAGGAATTCCTCACTGCCCTAAGTGTGGCAAAATCATCAATCAACAGACAATTGATCAAATTGTAGATCATATTTTAGAATTAGAAGAAAGAACAAGGATACAGATACTCGCTCCTATAATACGGTCTAGAAAAGGTGAACACCAAAAGGTTTTTGAAGATGCAAAGAGGAACGGGTATGTGAGAGTAAGAGTAAACGGAGAAGTTAGAGAACTATCTGAGGAGATAAAACTAAATAAAAATAAAAAGCATAATATTGAGATTGTAATTGATAGACTGATTATACGCAAGGACATTAGGAAAAGACTTGTTGATTCTCTAGAGACAGCGTTGCAGTTATCAGGAGGAATTGTCATTATTGATGTAATTGGTAAACAAGAGATTGTTTTTAGTCAAAATTATGCGTGTGCTGATTGCAACATTAGTATGGAAGAACTTTCTCCTAGAATGTTTTCTTTTAATAGTCCATTTGGTGCTTGCCCACACTGTAGTGGATTAGGCACTTTAATGAAAATAGATCCGGATTTAGTGATTCCTGACAAAAACAAAACCATTGCTGAAGGTGCAATTAATGTTGGTGGATGGAATACTGCTAACGAAGAAAGTATGTCACGGATGTTTTTTGAAGCATTATCAAAACACTATGGGTTTAGCTTAGATACACCGATAAAAGACCTACCTGAAAAAATACTGAATATTATATTATATGGTACAAAAGGAGAGAAAATAAAAGTATCTTACGAAAGAGACTATGGGAAAGGGGCATTTACTTCTTCGTTTGAAGGCGTAATTAATAATCTGGAACGAAGATATAAAGAAACACAATCTGACTGGATAAGAGCAGAATTGGAAAGTTTAATGACTACCAATTCATGTCCAGAATGTAATGGTGCAAGGTTGCGTAAAGAAAGCTTAGGGGTTACGGTAAATCATAAAAATATTTTTGATGTAACACAGATGTCCATTATAGAAGCAATAGAATTCTTCCGTAATTTACAATTAACTGAAAAAGAGCAAATGATTGCTCGGCAAATACTAAAGGAAATTAATGCGCGGTTGGGATTTCTAAAAGATGTAGGCTTAGAATATTTAACTCTTTCCAGGTCTGCAGGAACTTTATCCGGGGGAGAAGCGCAGAGAATCCGTTTAGCTACCCAAATAGGTTCCAGCCTGATGGGCGTGCTATATATTTTGGATGAACCTAGCATTGGTTTGCATCAAAGGGATAATGACAGACTTCTAAAAACATTAAAAAAACTTAGGGATTTAGGAAACACACTTATTGTCGTTGAACATGATGAAGATACGATGTATGCCGCTGATCATATTATTGATATAGGACCTGGAGCTGGTATACATGGAGGTTATGTGGTAGCAGCCGGTCCAGTAGAAGCAATAAAACAGTGTGAGAAATCAGAAACAGGACTTTATCTTAGTGGCAAAAAGAAGATAGGAATTCCTCAAAGTAGGAGAAAACCTAATGGGAAATGGTTAAATATTATAGGTGCTAAAGAAAACAATCTTAAAAATATTGATGTAAAGATACCTTTAGGTTTATTTACATGTGTTACTGGTGTGTCAGGATCGGGAAAAAGTTCTTTAATTAATGAAATTTTATATAAAAAGCTTGCAAGTGAACTTAATAAAGCAAAAATTAAACCAGGACTTCATAAAGATATAAAAGGTTTGCAGTATCTTGATAAAGTCATTAATATTGATCAATCGCCGATAGGTAGAACACCAAGATCTAACCCGGCCACTTATACAGGGGTTTTTACTGATATTAGAGATGTATTTACCAATACGAATGAAGCAAAAATACGAGGATATAAGCCGGGGCGATTTAGTTTTAATGTAAAAGGTGGACGTTGTGAAGCTTGCAGTGGTGATGGGATTATAAAAATTGAAATGCACTTTTTGCCTGATGTTTATGTCCCATGTGAAGTATGCAAAGGTAAAAGATATAATCGTGAAACCCTTGAAGTAAAATATAAAGGTAAAAATATCTCTGATGTATTGGAAATGACGGTAGAAGAAGGCTTAGAATTCTTTCAGAACATTCCTCGCATTCAAAGAAAGCTGCAAACATTATATGATGTTGGTCTTGGATATATAAAAATTGGGCAATCATCAACTACCTTATCCGGAGGAGAAGCACAAAGAATAAAATTAGCTACTGAGTTAAGTAAGAGGAGTACAGGAAAAACGATTTATATTTTGGATGAACCGACAACAGGTCTTCATATTGCAGATGTGCATAAATTGATTGGTGTACTTCAGAGATTAGTTGAATCTGGCAATACTGTTGTAGTTATTGAACATAATCTTGATGTAATAAAAACAGCTGACTATCTTATAGACCTTGGGCCGGAAGGTGGAGACCGAGGGGGTACTGTTGTGTGTGAAGGAACACCTGAAGACGTATCTCAATGTGAACAATCGTATACCGGTCAGTATTTAAAGAGAATATTAGGATAATATGATATTTTTTCAAAGTGTTAAATATTTTTAGAAGTTAAAAAACTTAACGAAGTATCTAATAGAACAGCTGAGCTAATGGATATCCATTAACTCAGCTGTTTATTATGAAGCGAAGCGTAATATCAAGACAATCTACATTAGATTTTTGTGCCGAAAGCGATTGTCTTATTTTTTTAATCAAAAAACCGGCTCGAGGGTTTTTGTTTTTTATTTTTTTTGTCTAACTTTTCTGAACTATTATTTTTATTAGTATCAAATAGATTAATGTCATTTTCCAAATAAGGATCTTCCTTTATGTTATTATAATCAAAATTTTGTTCTTTATTTTCGAGAAAATCCTCATCTAAGATTTGTTGTGGACCATGTTCATTGCAATATTCTCCTGCAGGCAATTCATACTGAGCATCTTGAGGTAGTATTGGGTTACCGTTTTTATCTAATACCGGCACATAAGGTTCCGGCCTTACGATAAATACTCTTTCTTCTACCACTTCCGGAGGACAATATTCATTTGCTAGCATGTTATTTGTTTTATCTACCTTTTCCAGTACATGAACAGTACACTCTTCTTTAGGTTCAGTTCCTTTTTTGAAATATTCCATACGTACTCTGGAACCACGAGGATCTTTATAGCATAATTCAGTTGGTTTTTGACCACTGTCTATACATACGGGTACCTGCACAATACCGGGTGCATCGGGAAAACTTTTGACTTCTAAACCTTTATGCACCTCTTCCATTACGGCATGCCATAGCACAACAGCAGGATTCGGTTTGCCATTAAGAAAATAATTCATTGACTTCGGCTCATCAAAGCCAAACCATGTGGCTCCCACATAATAAGGGGTATACCCAACAAACCACCTATCTTTGGCATCATCAGTAGTACCGGTTTTCCCACCAGCAGGCATACCATTTGATAATCTTGCAGGTGTTCCCGTACCCGCCTGAACAACACCTTGCAGCATTTGGGACATGAGAAAAGCTGTTTGTTCACTCATTGCTATATGCGTCTTTTTCTTTTTCTCTAAAATAACTTTTCCTTCATGGTCTAGTACTTTAGTATAAGTATATGGGGTTGTATATTTTCCTCGATTCACAAAGGGTGCATAAGCTGCAGTCATCTCCATGACAGAGATGCCATCGGTTAATCCTCCCAAGGCAAGGGAGTTAAGTTGTTTATCAGAATATATTTTTCCGTCTGCTCGCTTTTCTCGTTCCACTAATGATGTAATTCCGAGATTGGTTTTTAAGAAATTAAAGGAATTATCAATGCCTAATTTTTGCAGTGTTTTTACTGCTACAATATTCATAGACCATTCAACGCCTCTTCTTACCGTTGAAAGGCCCCAATAACCTGTATACCAGTTCTTAGGTGACCAGTTCCCTATAGTAATTGGTACATCATCAAATACAGTTGCTGGGGTAATCAAACCGTATTCTATCGCGGGAGCATATACACCGATTGGTTTTATGGCGGAACCAGGCTGTCGAAGAGTCTGGGTAGCCCTATTTAAGGTACGTTTAGCTGTTTTTTCACCTCTGCCGCCTACCATCCCTTTTACCTGCCCTGTATATGGGTCCATAATTAACATGGCAGCTTCCGGCTGGATTGCTTCTTTAAGTGGTGGAAAATTCTTAGAATCTTTAAAAACTTTATCCATTGCATTTTGTATATTGGGATCTATTGTTGCGTATATTTTCAGACCGCCGGTATATAGCAATTTAGATGCTACCGTCTTAGAATATCCTTTTTCTTTTTGCAAATCGTTTAAAACATCGTTGATCACCTGATCTACAAAATATGATTGTTTACTAACTTGCTGCTGTTTGGTTCCTTTTTTAAACTGGAGTTTTTCATTTACAGCCTTATCATGTTCTTCTTTTGAGATATATCCAAGTTCAAGCATTTTCTTCAAAACAATTTCTTGCTTCTTTTTATTGTTTTCAGGATTGATAAACGGGTCATAATAAGTAGGATATTGTGTAATTCCTGCAATAGATGCGGCTTCTGCAAGGGTTAATTCACTTACATCTTTTCCAAAGTAAGTATTGGCAGCTGTTTGTACACCATTACATCCCTGACTTAAATATATGGTATTTAAATATAATTCTAAAATTTGATCTTTAGAATATTTTTTTTCAAGATTGATTGCTCTCCACATTTCTTGTATTTTTCTTTTAGGAGATACATCTTTATCTCCGGTGATATTTTTAATAAGTTGCTGCGTAATCGTACTACCACCGTAAGAAGTCTTACCTTTAAAAATATAGTTAATGGTAGCTCCTAAAGTTCTTTTTATATCAATGCCGTTATGTTGTTCAAATCTTTCGTCTTCAATTGCAATAAATGCATTTTTTAAATGTTCCGGGATATGATTGATATCTACCCAGACCCTGTTTTCTTCTCCATATAGTCTTTCTAACTCTACCGGTTGTTTTGTTTTAGGGTCTATATAATATACAAAAGAAGTAAAGTTCAGTTTAAGATTATCAATATTTAGTTCATCAACAGTGTCTATATATCCGTATAAAGTACCACCCAATATACCTACAGTAGCAATTCCGGCAAATAGCCCTATGATCAGAAGTAACTTGAAAAATAAAGAAAAAAATTTAAATACTCCTTTTTTTTCTTTATTCGATTTCTGTCTCTTTTTAGGAGACATATTGTTATTTTGCATATGTATCCTCCTACCTGTGACTATATACAATAATATCTATCCTATTATAACATAAAAACAAATGTTATGAGTTAAAAAAATATTACAAAAAACGTTAATGTTAAATAAAAAACAAATAATAACAGTCAAATGGATATATAAATTATTGCCAATATGTCGAAATTTATATAATTAGGTATATTTTTTCTAATAGATGTAAATAATAGTTACAAATTACTGAGGAGGTATTTTTATGGTAAGGAGAAGGTCCTACGTATTAGTGACATTCTGTTGCTTCCTTATTTTAGTATTTTGTTTTGGAATTGGATACTACATCAATATTTCAAAAAATGTCCCAAAAGATGATGCTAAACAATTTACTGATATAAAAGAATCACGGATAGGAGAAAAAGAGGTATTAGAAAATTCAACTGTGGATATTGATAAAAACAATGATAATTTAAAAAATCAAGAAGTTACTACAGAAGATTTTATTACACAGGTAAATTTGGATAATCAAAAACAAAGAATTGGTACTAGTACGAAAATAACTTTCAAGCGGAAATATTTAAAATGCGGTCATGAACAGGAAGAAGTAACAAATGCACCAGAAGATATAGTAAATTATACCGAAGAAGAGCTTAAGCAAGCTAATCCAGATTGGGAAATAGAAAAATTTGATAACAAAGAAGTAATTATTTCTATAGATATAGACGCATTATGTCCGGAACATTATTTGGTAAAAGAATATCAGGGGGAAATAGGCGTTTTCTATCTAAATCCCGTAGATGGTAATGATTTAAAGCAAATCATCGATATAAACGTTGCACAATTAAGACAAGATGATAGAGAAAAATTAAAACAAGGAATACAAGTTGATTCTGAAAAGGAATTAGTGCAACTTATAGAAGATTTTATTAGCTAATACATCAAAAGAATTTTAAAAAGACTTAAAAAATTTCTACTAACTAGATACTAGACATGCACATAAAGAAATAGTGTTTCATATACTTTTAACGAAACACTATTTCTGGAGGTGCCTTAGTAATGCTTTCAGTCATTTTAACTGCCCTACCAGCTTTTGCAAAATATGTTTTTCTACTAATATCCTATGTATCAAATACAAATTCATTTCCTCAACCTTTATCCAGTGAAGAAGAAGAGATATATCTTGAAAGACTTAAAAATGGCGATGAAGAAGCAAAAAATATTCTCATTGAGAGAAACTTAAGACTTGTTGCACATATTATAAAGAAATATAGTTCAACAGGTAAAGATCATGATGATCTTATATCCATCGGCACGATAGGATTAATTAAAGCTATAACTACCTTTGATGCTAGTAAAGGAACACGGTTGGCTACTTATGCAGCACGTTGCATAGAAAATGAGATATTAATGACCATAAGGGCAGGAAAGAAAACACAAAATGAAGTTTCACTCCAAGAGCCTATAGGTATAGACAAGGAGGGAAATGAAATTGCACTTATCGATATTCTCAGTAATGATACCGAATCAGTACTTGATGAAGTGGAATTAAAAATGCAAGTCAAAAAATTATACAATAAAATGAAAAACATATTAAGAAATAGAGAAAAATTGGTACTTCAATTAAGATATGGTTTACTTAATGGAAACGTCAAAACACAAAGAGAAATAGCACAAATGCTGGGAATTTCACGTTCATATGTTTCAAGAATAGAAAAAAAGGCAATAAAAAAATTAGGTAAGGAATTAAAGACAGAGAATACTGTATAAGCAGGCTTCTCTACTTTTTTATATATTTCTATATTATCTCATATTCATTAGCTATAATCATTTCAATATAACTTTGATTTAATGTATAAGAGTATCTTAATATTCATCTTTTTAAAAAGATTTATTAATATTAAAAAAAAAGAAGGATTTTTAAAAAGAATGTAGAAATATAAATTAGCATGAAAATATTGGATTTAATAGTTTACTGGTGAAAAGGATGAAGTGTTTTATGCTAAGACTATCCATAATTGAATTATTTTTACGCTTAATTCCTGAAGGAATTTTGTACGCTTTTGCAATGTATGCATTCACAAATACTAAAAAAATAGATATAAAAAAGATATTAATATGTGGTATTTTATTAGGTATAAGTATATATTTGATAAGATTTTTACCTATTCATTTTGGAGTTCATACTATTCTTTTTCTTATGATATATATTTTTATATCAGTTAAGATCATTCAAGTTGAAGTTCTTAATGCCATTGCCTATGGTTTAATTATGGTTATTACTTTATTCATTAGTGAATGGATAAACGTTTTTTTTCTAGCAAATGTCCTACGTATACCTGTGGATGTTTTTCTTGGTAAACCTTTAATAAAAATTTTGTATGGCTTACCATCGTTAATATTATTTTGTTTAGTAATTATATTTATCTTTTATGTAAGAAATTATAAAAAAGTAAGAAGGAATTAATTATGTATTCTTTTGAGAAAATATCAAATGCAATAGCATGTAAAATTTCATTAATATTAGAGCTTGATAAAGAGCGCGAAGAAATTTTAGCTTATGGTGCATTTAATCTCATCCATACAGTTTGGTCAATTTTTTTAATTGTATTATTTGGAGTTTTATTCAATGTTTTATTATATGCACTAATTATTTCTTTTACTGCGGCTTTTTTAAGAAAGTATTCTGGAGGTGCTCATGCAACTTCACCTAATCGTTGTGCCATCATTGGGATAATTATATTTGATGGGTTTGCTATAATAGTAGACAAGTTTATTATTAGTGCTAATACTATAGGACTACTTATATATGCAGGTTTAATTTTTGTATTTACGCATTATATTATTTATAAGTATTGTCCAGTTGATAGTCCAAGTAAGCCAATAAAAAATGAAGAAACAAAGCAACGTTTAAGAAAGAGTTCAATTAGAATTATTCATGTGTTAGCAGGAATGATTATTATTTTGTTTATCCTATATTCTAATTTTAAAAATATAATACTACTGAAAAGCTTAATATGTATTCTTATAGGACTTATTTGGCAGACTTTAACTTTAACATTTCCAGGACATCTAATAATAAAAATTTTAGATGCATTCCTGAGAAATATGACAGCTTTATTGAAAGGGGGAGAAGTCTGAAAACAAACCCGCGGGAGTCACAAACTAAAAAAGAGCATGACAAATAAACCATCCAAAGGAAGGTTTTTGAAAAATAAATAGTATGAACTT
>JASGMB010000140.1 GCA_030156665.1 Clostridiales bacterium | reverse complement strand
CGAACTATCCTGTAAGCCAAGCATTAAGAAAGAAAGTGCTGGATGCAGCAGAAAAGTTGAATTATACACCTAATTTGTTAGGGAGACAGTTAAAAACTAATCAAAGTAAAGATATTGGCGTCATTATTCCATCTATATCAAATCCATATTATCCATTGTTAGTTCAAGGTGTAGAAGATGTTGCAAGAAAAAATGGTTATAATGTATTATTATCTAACTCTTATAGAGATCCAAAAAATGAAGAGAAATCTATTAATTCTCTTTTTCAAAAGCAAGTCAAAGGAATTATTTTAGCATCAATTACTAAAAATAATTCTTATTTGAAATCTTTGCAACAACGAGGGTTGAAAATAGTTACCTTTGATCAAGATGTAGATATTGAGTGTAATAAAATTAATTTTGATTATTATAAAGGTGGATATCTTGCAACTAAGCATTTAATTGATTTAGGACACAAAGACATAGGCTTTATAAGTGCGCCACTTACCCGGTATAGTAGGCAAAAAGTATACAAAGGTTTTTTAACCTGCCTTAAGGAGTATAGTATTCCTATAAAAGAAGATTTTATTAATATATCAGAAACTGAGGAAGAGTCTCATGATGAGATTTATGAATACAAAAACGGTAAAGCTCTCGTAAAAAGAATGATTGAAGAAAAGAATTTGCCAACAGGAATTATATGCATCAATGATATGACAGCGTTTGGTGTTATTCAGGAATTATTTAAAAATAAAATAAAAGTTCCTAAAGATGTTTCAGTGGTAGGGTTTGATAATATACCTGTATCTGAAATGATTAGTCCACCTCTTACAACAATTGATCAGTGTACATATGAGATGGGTTCTATGGCAGCAGAATTACTTATTAATGATTTGGAAGATGAAAAAAGGAAGGAAATTACTATTTCATTGAAACCCACGTTAATTGTTAGAGAGTCTACGAGACACATATAATAGAAATAATTAAAGGCATTACAATGAAGTAGAGAGGTTTACTACTTATAGTAATCGATTACTATAAGTACTAGCTAAGGTTTTATATTTAATGCAAGCTTTATATTTCCTCCCAATAGTTCTATGTTTCTAATATTGTATTTAGATATATTTTGCCACATCATCTATTTTTTCGAAAAAGCATTTAGATTTATTATAGATTGTTCTTGAAGCTTTCAATAATATAAGGATATTCAAAAAAATGAGCAATACAAACAAACTCTTCAGCAGTTATTTGCAATAGATGTAAATTTATTTTAGAGAAAAATATTATTATTTGTAAGTGAAAAGAGAATTTAATCTGCTTATAAATATACAGTGAATGCACCTTTATAAGACCTAAAAGCAGTATAATTATTCACAAGATTTTATATTTTTGAGTTATTGCAGCAGAATCATATTTGAATATATATTCAAATAGAATTGAATTAATTCATTTGAAATCCGATGTATTTGCAAATTAATATGTAAAAAAACGTTGCTACAACATGGTAAAAAACAGGGAAGCTCAAATATGTCTCAGACAATAGGAAATCATGAAATGATGCAATGAAGAAAAGAGATTATACAATATCATAAAAAACATTTTCACTCTTTGAATTAATTACTATGTACTATACATTATGATCTTATAAGGATCAATAATGTATGTAAATAAATAATCAAGGAAGGAGGGGCAATAAGGTAATATTTCTTTTAATGCTTATATAATTTAATTTAAAGGGAGGTTTTTTATATGCATTTTTTGGATTATTCTGCTGTGGCACTATTTTTTATCGCAATGATCATTATTGGATTCTATTCTTTCAATAAGATCAAATCATCTGAAGATTTTTTTGTTGCTGGAGGAAAAGTACCTTGGTGGCTATCAGGTATTTCACATCATGTATCAGGATATAGTGGGGTTGTGTTTGTAGCGTATGCTGCTATAGCTTATAAGTATGGATTAACATTATATTTTTGGTGGGGATTCAATATTGCAATTGCTGTTATTTTAGGGTCTATTTTTATTGTACCCCGTTGGCCGCGGTTGAGACAAAAATTAAATATACAATCTCCCACAGAGTATCTTAAATTAAGATATAATACTTCGGCGCAGCAAATCATTGCTTGGTCAGGTGTTGTAGTAAAACTTTTTGATGTTGCAGCAAAATGGGCATCTATGGGAATCTTGCTACATGGTTTTACTGGTTTGCCAATATGGCTTGGAATTGTTGTCTCTGGTGGTGTTTCATTGTTATATATTGCAGTAGGGGGACTATGGGCAGATTTATGGACGGATTTTGCACAATTTGTAGTTCAAATTGTAGCAGGATTAGTATTGTTTATTTCAACTATCATGTATTTAGGAGGAGTATCAGCATTATTTGATATCTGGGATAAACTTCCTAAAGCTAATTCTCAGATGTTTAACGGACCTTATACTGCTGCATGGACTTTTGGATTTTTCTTTGTTATCTTATTAAGTTACACAGGGGGAACATGGAATCTGGCAGCAAGGTTTATTTCTACACCTAATAGTGTACAAGCGAAGAAATCTGCATATGTATCAGCTGTTTTGTACTTAGTATGGCCACTAATTTTATTCTTCCCAATGTGGGCTGGTCCTATTATCTTTCCTGGGCTAGAAGATCCAGCTGCAAATTTATATCCAATGCTAACAAAAGAGTTCCTACCACCAGGGTTGGTTGGATTAGTTTTAGCATCTATGTTTGCTAATACAATGTCAATGACAACCTCAGATGCAAATACTATTTCTGCAGTTATTACACGTGATATTTTACCAAATTTATATAAGCAGTTTAGAAATTTAAGCCAACGAGCATCATTAAAGTTAGCAAGAAATTCAACGATTGTATTTACAGTGCTCACGATGATTATTGCTGTCAATAAAGATGCATTTGGAGATGTCATTGGTTTAATTTTAACGTGGTTTGGTGCATTATTAGGTCCAACTGCTATTCCTATGATTTTAGGTTTGTTCCCTACATTTAAACATTGTGATTCTAGAGCTGCAATAATTTCTATTCTAGGTGGGTTAATAACATTTGCAGTTATTAATTACAGTGGTATTGTATTTCCACAATCTATTAAAACAGTCTTGCCGCTTATCATTGCTTTTGTATTATATAGTGGGATAGGACTAATAAACAAGAGTAAAAATGATAAAGTTTCAGATGAAATTGAAGATTTATTAGATTACTTAAGCAAACCGGAAGATATCTCTGCAGGTGTTGGAATTAGTAATTAAGTTATTAAGTATTAGTGATAAACATAAAGGGGAATATTAGTATTCCTCTTTATGTGCTTTACTAGGTAATAGATATTGAGGTGAACAGTGTGTTAACTAATCAGATGGATAATAGACAAATATTAAATTTTTATAAAAGACAAATTGAAAATGACTTCTTGTTATTTTGGGAGAAAGCAGTTGATGAGAAGAATGGCGGCATTTTTACATGTTTTAATAATCAAGGCACCGAACTAGTAAGTAAAAATAAATACACTTGGTCACAGGGAAGATTCATATGGCTGTGGTCCAGGTTAATCCAAATGATTGAAAAAGGTGAGATTAGTGGTGACCAAGAACAGCTTAAACGACAAGCTTTGAATGCATGCAATTTTTTAAAAGAAAATGTTTTCTTAGATAATGGTAATTGTGCTTATATGTTAGATGAAGTAGGAAATAAGATGAGATCAAAAGAGGGTGTTTATGATTCAAGTATTTATGCAGATTGTTTTGTAGTAATAGGCTTTGCAGAATATGCAAAAGCAGCCAGTGATGAGAATTTTCTGCAATTAGCTTTTAATACTTATGATAATATTATTACAAGGGTTCAGTTAGGGAATTTTAGAACAGATCCCTATCCAATACCCCAAAATTATAAAGCTCATTCAATTCTTATGATTATATTGAATGTGACAGCCGAGTTATTGACGGCAGCAAGACAATTTAGACATACTAAATCAAAAGAATTTGAAATGAGAATTCAAAATCTTATTAATGATATCCTTAATAAATTTTGTAGAAGTGATTTTACGATTTGTGAAATGATGCCTAGTCAACCTAATAATGAATTGCTAGCAAGACATGTTAATCCAGGGCATACATTGGAATGTATGTGGTTTGTAATAGATGCAGCAAAGAAGATAAATATTTTAGATAAAGTAGTAGATAAAGTTGCAAAAATAGCAATGAAGACTTTAGAGCTAGGGTGGGATCAAGAATTTGGAGGTTTATTACGTTTTGTAGATTATAAAGGCGGACGGCCAACAGGTGATAAAAAAGGTTATGCTTATGAACAATTAATTATAGATACATGGGATACAAAACTATGGTGGCCCCATTCAGAAGCATTATATTCTACATTACTGCTTTATTATTTAACGGATGATAAGGTTTTTTTAGACTGGTATCGTAAATTTCACTCATATGTATTCAGTACATTTCCAAATAAAGACCGACAAGTAGGAGAATGGATACAAATTCGAGATAGACAAGGAAAGCCTATTGATAAAGTAGTAGCCTTACCTGTAAAAGATCCATTTCATATATTAAGAAACTTTATACTAATTGTTGAATTGCTATATCCAATGGTAGAGGAGAAATAATATGTGTGTATTGTTATTAGGTGTTGATAAAACAAAAATTACACCTCAGCATAGAATATATTTAGCAGGATATGCAGACCGAGAGGACGTCTTTGAAGAAGTGATACATGATTTATATGTTCGTACTTTTTATTTTCGTCAGGGGAATATAGATAAATTAATTGTTCAGGGCAACCCATACACATTCCGGGCCACAAACCAGTTATTTGTTTACAGACTCTTTAGGTATCGCAGATGCAAAGTATCTTTCTTTTTTAGAACAGCAAGTCGTTAAATCAATCAAAAACGCAAAATGCAATTTAGAGAAAAATAGAAATGCTGCCAAATCGATTTGGGATTATTGATGACGATGTTAATATTTTAGTTTTTAATGCACTAAAAAAAGAAAAAGTAAAAGGTATGTTAGTGAACTATGCATGTCATGCTAATGTAACAGGAGACAATAATGTTTCATCAGATTATCCTGGAGTTGCTATGGAAATTTTGGAAAAAAACTTTATTGAAGATGGAGTAGCGATGTTTCTGCAAGGTTTTGCAGGAAATATTCGTCCAGCTTTAATGGTGGGTGAAAAGTTTTTTAGAGGTAGTGAACGGGAAGTAGTACAAATAGCAGAAATGTTTGTAGAAGATATTAAAAGAATTTTGAATGGAAACTTAAAAAATATAGAACCTTCTTTAAATAGTAATGTATTAGATATAAATTTACAATTTTCAGAGGTTGTCTCGATAGAACAACTTCAAAAATTAAAAAATAACAGTGGCATAGAAGGTGAATGGAGTAGATATCTGATAGCTCATCAAGATAATTTAAAACAGGAAAATGTATTAGAAATATTTCGCTTAGATTTATCAAAGGATTGCTGTATTATCGCTTTAAACGGTGAGGTTGTTGTAGATTATGGTTTGTTTTT
>JASGMB010000139.1 GCA_030156665.1 Clostridiales bacterium | reverse complement strand
TGGATGGCAATGGCACCAACAAATGGAGGAGGTATTTCTCTTAAATGGTTTAGAGATACTTTTGGAGAAATGGAAAGTTTAACAGCTGACAATATGGGGGTAAGTCCATATCAGTTGTTTAATGTAAAAGCATCCAGAATAAATGCGGGCAGCGACGGACTTATATATTTACCTTATATAGCAGGGGAACGTTCTCCTATATGGGATTCATATGCAAAGGGAGTTTTCTTTGGCATATCTCCGTCACATAGAAAAGCTCATTTTATCAAAGCTATTATGGAAGGTGTAGCCTATGCTACTAAACACAATCTAGAGATTTTGGAAAAAGAATTGGGAATACAAGTAGATAATATCAAAATAGGTGGTGGAGGAGCCTTAAGTTCACTATGGAGAGAAATTATGGCTCAAGTATTAGGTAAAACAATATTAAAACCCAAAATCGTAGAAACAGAAACACTGGGGAGTGCTTTTATAGCTGGTAAAGCTGTAGAAGTATTTAATACATATAATGAGGTCAAGAGAATAATACAGATAGAATCAGAGTCCAAGCCTAAAGAAGAATTTACAAATCTCTACAATAAATATTTTCAATTGTATAAGATATAAATAAATACTAAAACTCCTCTTTGACATATATCTTTGTAACCTAAGCACTATATCTAGATACTTATGTAGATGCTGATGTATATAACACTAGTGAGTAGATCCTATTCTTCATTAGATGCTTAAGGGTAATTGCTAAAAGGAGGTGGTAAACAGCATTGTATTATAGAAGCATTCCCCACTATAAAAAATAAAACAAAGGAGAGAGTGAAAAATGAAAAAGTTTTTTTCTATGTTTCTAGTTGTAATTCTCATTGCTACTACTTTAGTAGGTTGTGGACAAAAGCCGGGGGCTTCCAATGATGCAAATAAAAAAGAGACAAAGACAGAAGCTAAACCGGAAGTAAAAAAAGAGTCAAAGTCTAAAGAAAAACCAATTGAAATTACTTTTGCAATTCACACTCAACCGAATACAAATGAAGTTAAATCAGCAGAAATGTTTAAGAAATTAGTTGAAGAAAGAAGTAACGGACAGATTACAGTTAAACTTTTCCCAGGAGCTGTTTTAGGTGGGGAAAAGGATAATATGGAACAGCTAAAAGTAGGAGAAATTCAAATGAGTATTTTTGGTGATATACTGACTTCGCAGTTAGCACCTGAATACGACCCTACTGTAATTCCTTTTATTTATCCTAGCCTTGATGAAGTATATAAAACATGGAATGGCCCATTAGGCGATAAAATTAAAAACGCCTTAATTGAAAGAGGCGGTGTGCAGCTTATCGCGCTTCAAAAAAGAGGGGCAAGAAACCTTACAGCTAATAAGAAAATTGAAACTCCTGAAGACTTAAAAGGTTTAAAGCTTAGAGTGCCGGAAATACCTACATGGGTAACGGTATGGAAAGGTTTGGGCGCATTGCCTACTCCTATCGCCTGGTCTGAAGTTTATAGTGCGCTGCAAACGAATGTTGTGGATGCACAGGAGAATCCTTATGAAAATATACTTACCGCTAAGTTAAATGAAGTTCAAAAGTATACTATGAAGACAGAGCATCTTTATAACGTTTTCCACTGGGTAGTTGGAAAGAAATTCTTTGATGGTCTGACTCCTGAACATCAGAAAATTATTCTTACAGCTGCAGAGGAAGCAACGAAATGGGGAGATGAACAAAAAGAAAAACTTGATAAAGAACTTGAGCAAAAGTTAATCGATCTAGGCAATGAAATTGTTACAGTTGATAAGAAATTATTTAGACAGGCTGCACTTCCTGCAATTAAGGAATTATCTAAAGACTGGGCGCCTGGTGTTTGGGATGAAGTGAAAGGTTATTTAGAGTAGCTTAATAACAATGAGATCCGGATGTGCATCATCCGGGTTTCATTAAAATAGAAAATAGGAATACTTCAAAAGGAAAGGAATAGATACATGAAAAAAAGCAAGGTTATAAAATCTATTGAAGGGCTTAGTTTGTTCATTTTCATCGTACTTGTTTCATTAGTTATTTTGCAGGTATTTTTCAGGTATGTTGCAAAGATTTCCGTGCCCTGGACGGAAGAGGTTGCAAGAGTTTTATATATTTGGCTGGTTTTTATAGGTATTATCATTGTTGAAGCGGAAAATGTTCAGATAAAAACGACATATGTGTTGGAAAAGTTGCCTGTAAAATTAAGATTTATATTTGAAATTATCATTAATACGCTATCCATTGCCTTTATGATTATCTTTTTTATAGGCAGTATACGAATGCTTAAAGAATCATGGATCTATATGCTGGGATCCATACCATGGATTAGCAGCGGTGTAATCTATATTCCGCCTGTAATAGGCGCACCTTTGGTAGCATGGTATCTAATAAAACAGATAAAGAATTTCAATAAAAACATAATCGATGGAGGAAGAGAGGTAGAGGAATCATGATCTTAGCAATCTTTTTAGGACTTTTAATTGTATTATTTGTACTTGGCTTTTCAGTGCCTTACGCTATAGGCCTCACCTCGCTTGTTGTACTTATTGTTGAAAGAGGTATAACCAATATACCTTTCGGAATCATCTCACAAAGAATGGTATACGGCGTTAATAATTTTACTTTACTTGCAATACCTTTTTTCCTTTTGGCCGGAAAGTTGATGAATACCGGCAGCATTACAAAAAAAATATTTAAGTTTGCCAATTCACTTGTAGGATATTTACCCGGTGGGTTGGGACATACAAATATCGTAGCCAGTATTATTTTTGCAGGTATGAGCGGTTCGGCAGTTGCAGATGCTGCAGGGTTGGGTACTATTGAAATAGAAGCAATGCTAGACCAAGGGTTTGATAGAGATTTTAGTGCTGCAGTTACGGCAGCTTCTTCTACAATAGGCCCAATTATTCCGCCAAGTATACCATTAATTATGTATGGTGTTATGGGGGATGTTTCTATTGCAGCTCTCCTTTTGGCGGGATTGGTGCCCGGGATATTAATGGGATTAGCTTTAATGGTGCTGGTTGCATATTATTCTCTTAAAAGAAATTATCCTAGGATTCCTTTTCCTAAGTTGAAGGAAATTTGGCACGATTTTAAGCAAGCTTTTTGGCCTTTACTTACTCCTGTAATTCTCATTGGTGGTATTTTAACAGGCGTGTTTACACCTACAGAAGCATCAGCAGTAGCCGTTGTCTATGCTTTTATATTAACTGTTTTAATATACAGAGAACTTACGATTAAAGATCTTATCAATATATTTATAGAGACAATCAAAGAAACTGCAGTAATATTATTTATAGTTGCTGCATCATCCCTTTATGGATGGTTGCTTATAAAAACACAAATGCCTACACTGTTCATGGAAAAATTATTTGCTATCAGTCAAAATCCAATTGTAATTTTATTACTTCTTAACGTTTTCTTCTTAGTAATAGGATGTTTTATGGAGACTAATGCAGCTATTATTATATTAACACCTATGATGATACCGCTGGCTTTAAAACTTGGTATTGATCCTGTCCACCTAGGAATGATTATGGTATTGAATTTGATGATAGGTCTATTAACCCCACCTATCGGTATGTGCTTATATGCTGTAGCTAGAGTGGCTAAATTAAATTTTGACAAAATGGTTAAGGCCGTTGCACCTTTCTATGTACCTTTATTTGTAGTGCTTATTCTAATAACGTTGTTCCCTCAAATCGTTTTATTCGTACCTTCGTTAGTACTAGGATATTAAACGAAAATGATACAAGGAGTTGAGAGATATGTTTGATTTAAAAGGAGAGATTGCTATCGTTACAGGAGGCTCAAAAGGAATAGGGAAAGCCATTGTCTATGCTCTTGCAGTGGCAGGTGCAACTGTAGTAATAGCCGATATAGACGAGGATAATGGCAAACATATTTGCAATGAGTTATCCGGTAGCGGATTTCAGGCAGAGATAGTAAAAACGGATGTAACTGACAGTAAAAGTGTGGACTCCCTTGTGCATTATACTGTAAATAAATATGGAAAAGTTGATATATTGGTTAATAATGCAGGGATATTAGGGGATGCCCCAATTACTGAAATTAGCGATGAAGATTGGGATAGATTGATGAGAATAAATAGTGCATTATTGTGCTTCTAAAGGAGGAATCATGGCATTAACGCGCCAATTGGCTTTACAGGTATCTCCGCAAGGAATTCACGTAAATGCGGTAGCACCTGGTACAACAGAAACAGAAATGATAAAAAACAGAAGTGAAGAAAAGAGGCAATTTATTATTAATAAAATTCCTGTAGGTCGTATGGGGAGGCCGGAAGACACCGCAGCTGCTGTATTATTTCTTGCTTCCAAAGCAGGTGATTATATCACCGGAGAAACTATTGATGTAAATGGTGGACTGTATATGGATTAAGAGGGGGAAGAAAAAATGGACTATATAACATATTTTAAAGATATGCATACTCCTTTTTTAGAAGGTAAGGTGGCGATTATAACAGGCGCTTCCAGAGGTATAGGAAGAGAAACTGTAGAACTTATGGCTGAATTAGGAGCGAAAGTAGTAATCAGTTATGTAAGGAATGACGGATTAGCTAAGGAACTATATGATAGAGTGACACAAAAAGGGCAGGAAGCACTATTGTTTAAAGGTGACTTGTCTGATTATGAGGAAGCCAAACAGCTAATTGATAGTACAATTCAAAAGTTTGGGAAAATAGACATACTTGTAAATAATGCAGGAATAACAGATCCTAGATTCTTTCTTGAAATTTCAGAAGAAGACTGGGATGGAATGATGGATATCAATTTGAAGAGCATGTATAACTGCTGTAAGCATGCAGTACCTTATATGATAGAACAGAGTTACGGTAAAATTATCAATATGTCTTCTGTGGTAGGTAAAAGCGGATCTATTGGCGCAGGTGCGCACTATTGTGCGGCAAAGGCGGGTGCAATAGGCTTTACAAAAGCTTTAGCCAATCAATTGGCTCCTCACGGTATTACGGTTAATTCTATAGCACCTGCCATGATAGATACTGAAATGATAAGATGGAGAACCCCGGAACAGATGAAATCCCATGTAGAATTAATACCTCTAAAAAGAATCGGAGTATGTAGTGAAGTGACACAAGCGATAGCTTTTTTGTGTTCAAAATTTGCCGACTTTATTACCGGCTATTGTATGGATATAAATGGTGGATTATATATGGATTGAATTAGGTACCACATGATATTTTGTAATGTAATTCCCAATATCGGAAATGAAATTCCATATTGGGAATTAATGAGTGCGCAGGGTTAGGAAACGTTCTAATCATTTCTTCCAAAATGGGAATTTGTTATATATAAGTCATAGTAAGAATGCTGAAATATAAAGGGTTTAATTTTGGCATGAATTTTGCTCATTATTTTAAGTGAATAAGTAAGTGTCTTTGAATTTGTTTCTAAGAAAAAATAGATAAGTAGTAGGGGGTATTCTTTAGGAGGTTTATATATGTTTTCGGTTGGAATTATTACAGCAAGTGATAAAGGTTCAAAAGGGCAAAGAGTTGATGAAAGTGGCACTGTTATTCAAGAGATCGTAAAGCAGAAGGGCTATACTGTAAAGAGATATGTAGTGCTGCCGGATGATTATGAACAGCTGAGCCAGGAAATGATTTACATGTCTGATGTGTTGAATATAGATTTGATTCTGACAACAGGCGGAACCGGATTTAGTGAAAGAGATATTACTCCCGAAGCAACAAAAGCTGTTATTGACCGGGAAGTGCCGGGAATTCCTGAAGCGATTCGATTTTATAGTTTTAGCATTACACCCAGGGCAATGCTTTCAAGAGGCATTTGCGGTATTCGAAAAAAAACATTGATATTAAACCTTCCCGGCAGTCCTAAAGCAGTAAAAGAGTCATTGGAGTATGTAATGGATAGTATTCAACATGGTTTGGAAATATTATTAGGCAAAACTATTGAATGTGCTAGAAAATAAATTAATTTAAAACTAAATATAAAGTTCAAAATATCCGAGCTTCCGTTCTAAGGTGGGTAACACTATGAATGGTTTGCCTATGGGTAAAAAGAGAAATCTTTTTGCCTCCCGTGTTTGGAAAGGATTATTTTGATTTTTAGTTTCCACACAGTGTCTCAAGTACAGAAACTGGATGGTTTTTAGATGCTACATGTGGAATACTTTAAATATCAAAGACAATCCTTCGGGATTGTTTTTTAGTGTAGAAAAAAGAAATGAACTTGCCGGGTGTTCCAATACTCCTGCGAAAGAAACGTTTGCAAACCAAGAAAGCCAGCAGCCTTCCAGTATTATTTTAGCTACGACTACCAGTACAAGAGACAGTGGACTTTTGGATTATTTACTCCCTGAATTTCAAAAAGACACAAATATAAAAGTAAAGGTAGTAGCGGTAGGAACAGGTAAGGCACTCCAAATGGGGAAAGACGGAGAAGCAGATGTACTTTTAGTTCACGCAAAAGCATCGGAAGAAAAATTTGTCAGTGAAGGTCACGGTCTTAATAGATATGATGTAATGTATAACGATTTTATTTTGGTGGGACCAAAAGATGACCCTGCAAAACTAAAGGAAAAAAGTCCAAATGATATAGTAGAAAGTTTTAAAAGCATTCATCAGCTTCAACACAAATTTATATCCAGAGGTGACGAATCGGGAACGCATCAAAAAGAGCTCTCAATTTGGAAAGAAATAAATATTGAGCCAAAGGGAGATTTTTACATATCTGCAGGTAGCGGTATGGGGGATGTGTTAAAAATGGCAGATGAGATGGATGCCTATACATTAACGGATAGAGCTACTTATTTAAATCTAAAAGGAACACTGGATCTTCAAATTGTAGTGGAAAAGGATGCAAGATTATTTAATCAATATGGTGTTATCCCGATAAATCCCAAAAAAAATAAACATATCAACCATGACGGTGCCATGAAGTTTGTAAATTGGATTCTTTCGGAAAAAGCTCAGAAAATGATTGGTAAATATGGTACGGATAAGTTTGGCATGCCGCTATTTACACCTAATGCAAGCAAGTAGAAACATTTAAAAGAAGCGGAGTGAGAAGATGAATTATTTAGGACAAGGAATAGTAGAAGCTTTAAAACTAATATTTTCATTTGATAAAGAACTTTACAAAATTGTATATTTGTCCTTGTTCGTATCTTCTCTCTCTACTTTTGTTTCTTCATTGATATCTATTCCTCTTGCAGTTTTTTTAGGTTTGGAGGGCCTTTAGGTTTTTTACAGCTCTTATATACTCCTACTGCAATGATTATTGCGCAAACCGTACTTGTAACCCCTCTTATCATGGGATTAACTTATAATCTTACTAAAAACAGGGGGAAAGAGATTGAAAAATTGGGAATCACATTAGGAGGTAATAAATTTCAAATTATATTACTAGTAATCAAAGAATTGGAAGTAGATCTGTTTATAAATATAGTAGCAGCATTTTCTAGAGCAATTTCCGAAGTAGGAGCAGTGATGATGGTTGGAGGAAATATAAAAGGACATACAAGAGTCATTACAACATCTATTGCTATGTTAAATTCAATGGGCAATTATACAATGGCAATAGCGCTAGGATTGATACTTTTATTGATTTCTTTATTAATAAATAGTACGATTTATTCCTTTAGGGAAACGGAAATAAGACAGCTTACTTTATTGCCAACAATATTATCGAGGGGAAGTTTAACTAAATGACTACTAAAAAGACAAATAATGATATAAATTTAGGTGAGGATTTTTATAATGTTACGATAACCAAAGAGGGCTTTCTTACAATACCAAAAGCAGTTCTTAAGAAACTAGGTTTAACTAATGCATCAAAAGCAAAGCTGATTTTAAGAGAAGATAGAGTTGAGTTGTTAGCAAATATACATAGTCTTGCAAAAGTATATATTGAACCTACATCCAAATGTAATCTGGCTTGTAAAACATGTATAAGAAATAATTGGGATGAGCCAATGGGAGAAATGGATATTAAAATATTTGATAGACTGGTTGAACAGTTAAAAGATTTTGAAGATGTACAATCCGTAATGTTTGGCGGTTTCGGAGAGCCCACTTATCATAAGGATATATTGTATATGATTGGCAGGATCAAATCTTTAGGCTTGAAAGTAGAGATGGTGACAAATGGAACATTATTAGATGAAAAGTTTATTAATGGGCTAATAGAAAATAGATTGGATACTTTATGGGTATCTTTCGATGGTGTAAATGTAGATAATTTTGAAGATGTAAGAAAGGGGGCGAATTTTAATCAAATTGTTAATAGCCTAAGATATCTAGAAAAAGCTAATGAAGGAAGTTCTCACAAGATTGAGGTAGGAATTGCCTTTGTCGTTACGAAAGGAAATGTTAACGATTTAAAAAAAATACCTCATTTAGCTTGGCGTGTTGGAGCAAAAAAGATCTCAGTCAGCAATGTTTTACCTTATGATAGAGGTATGAGAGAACAAATGTTGTATGAAGATATAGTCAGTATTGACCCAATGATTTATGCCTCTGTAGAACCAATGATTAATATTCCAAGAATACCAATCAATAATATTACACAAGAAGCACTATGTTCTTTGTTTAAGTTTAATCATAACATCTCTTTATTGAGTCATAGGTTAAATATTAGTACTCAGACCTGCAAGTTTATTAAAGAGCGGTGTACCTTTATAAGATGGGATGGTAAAGTTGTCCCGTGTATGGGGCTGCTTCATTCGTATACAACCTACATACATGATTTTGAGAGATGTATAGATGCATATATTCTAGGAGATATCACTGCAATAAGTTTAAAAGATATTTGGAATTCAGAAGAATATTTAAGTTTTAGAGAAAAAGTAGATGCGTTTGACTTTTCGCCATGTCATAGCTGTGGAGGATGTGATAATCTTCAATCAAACAAAGAAGATTGTTTTGGCAATATTTTTCCTGTTTGTGGTGCTTGTCTTTGGGCACATGGATTTATACAATGTCCATAAAGAGAATAAGATAAACGTTAAAACTATTTACTTTGATATATTATTTTCATAATAAAATGAGGGAGAAAATTGCAGATATCGATTCGTAATTTAAAAAAATTTTATAATGATAAACTGATTTTAGATATTGAACATTTAAATTTTCCAAATGGGAAAATAACAGGTTTGGTTGGTCCAAACGGAGCAGGTAAAAGCACTCTTTTAAACATTATTAGTGGACTGGATCAGAGGTATTCCGGTAGCGTAAGATATGATAATAAAAATCTGGATGAAGATGTGTTGAAAAAAATGACGTTGGTCTTTCAAAAATCATATCTACTTAGAAGAAGTGTATATGAAAATATCGAGTACCCTTTAAAAATCAGAAATATTTCGAAATCCAGGAGGGAAAAAGAAGTTGAAGCAATGCTGCAAAAATTAGATATTACAACATTAAGATATAAAAAAGCATACTTATTATCTGGTGGTGAAAGTCAAAAAGTTGCATTAGCAAGGGCATTGATTTTCAGGCCTCAGGTATTACTACTTGATGAACCCACTTCAAATATAGACTCGGATTCAATTAAGGTCTTTGAGCGTGAAATCGTAAACTTCAATAGAGAAACAGGAGCTACAATTATTATCATTACCCATAATATACGACAAGCAGAACAAATATGTGATGATGTTATATATTTGGAAAAAGGGAGGGTAGACAGACTAAATGAAATTTCTAAAAGTGCTTTCGGTAGATGAGACAAAAGAGGAACTAACAGTGACGTTTGCAAATTTTAATTTAGCTATAGAAGAATTGGATATTGTGGATGCATTGGATAGAATTTTAGCCCAAGATATTGTATCACCC
>JASGMB010000138.1 GCA_030156665.1 Clostridiales bacterium | reverse complement strand
ATCTCCCATAGCCTTGTAATGAGAAATAAAACGAAAACAATACGCTATATACAAGCTGAGCATAATTTAAAATATAAAACCATTCCATCCAAGGAGTTAAAATTGGAAACGAGTATTTAACCTAGAGCAGAAAGAAGTCCTCCACCGTCCGCCTGTAGAAGAGGGAGGACTTCTGTAATAGGCGCAGTTGCAGTTTTGTAGAAAGAGTAAAAATATTTCATATTGAAACGTTGTGAAAGTGGGAGAGGTTCAAATGGTGCTATAGCAGTATAGAAAGTTGTTAAAATTAAAAGGATTTTTAATTTTTATGTAGAATAATATATAATAATGTAATATCATTAATATATAATGATATTACATTATTGTAATTTTAGCTATTATAATTTATAAAAGGAGTACGGATGGTGTTATGCTTTTATCTAACAGATCAATCAATAAAAATGTACCGATACCTTTGTATTACCAATTGAAAGAAATTATATTGGATGAAATTAAAAAAGGCAATCTGATGCCTGAAGATCCTATTCCTACAGAAAAAGAATTAAGTGAAGTTTTTGAAATTAGCAGGACTACAATCAGGCAGGCGATTACTGAACTAGTTAAAGACGGATACTTATACAGGGTCAAAGGGAAGGGTACATTCATTGCAAAACCTAAGATTAACCAGGATTTCATAAAAAAACTCGAAACATTTAACGAACAGATTAGACGGGCAGGCTTGACACCGAGCACTAAAGTATTGGAATTTACAGTGGTTGAGGCAACGGAAGAGATTGCTTTGGCACTTCAAATACCTATGCATGAAAAGGTGATAAAATTATGCCGCCTTAGGTTTGCCGATAAAGAGCCTATTGTCATTGTTAAAACTTATTTACCTTATAATTTATGTTCTTCAGTCTTACAGCACGATATGGAAAAAGAATCCCTTTATCAGGTGCTTTCGAAAAATCTTGAAACTAAGATTTATAAGGTTTCAAGAACAGTAGAAGCGATTATTGCGGGACAACATGAAAGTGAATTATTGCAAATTAAAAAAGGATATCCGATTCAATTTTTCAAGACCATTGGTTATAATCAGATGGGTAGACCTATTGAATATTCAATTGCTCGATATAGAGGAGACAGAAACTCGTTTACGGTTGAAGTATTCGTATAATGTATGTTTATATATTATTATGTTATGACAATACTACATTATGCCATTTCAAAGTATAGAAGAGGCGTTATGCTTGTAAAAGGACATCTAAAAGAAGTGCAACACATAGGTATTCCGATAGGAGATCTAGAATATATAGAAAATTAGTATAAGCAAATGTTGCAGTATAAAATAATTGATAAAAAGATTAAATTTAACCAAAATTTAATACATTAAAGTTTTATAAAAATTTAATAATATTCAGGAAGGAATTTTATGATTCTTGTAGAATATAAATATCCGATGGCTAATCGCCGCTAAGACTCCCGCTTCTTTAAGCGGTGAGATAAGCGGCGCTAAGCCCCTGGATAACGATTTCTAAGCTTCAGTGGGAGTAAAAACTCCCCCTGAAGCCAAGAACTCTGTTTATGATGCACTAATAAAACATGTCGTTTTATAAAACTATAGGGGGTGATATATTGAATGGAAAATAACACTCAAAAAGCAAATATTACCGTGCTTGGCAGCTTTGTGGTGGACCTGATGAGCAGGACACCTCACTTACCGGTTCCAGGAGAAACTGTACTTGGAGGTCCGTTTAAATTAGGCCCTGGAGGAAAAGGTTCTAATCAAGCTACTGCTGCGGCAAGAGCGGGAGCAAATGTGGTGATGTGTACTAAGCTTGGTCAGGATGAATTTGCAAAGATTGCACTGGATAATTTTACTCGTGAAGGGATCAATACAGAGCACGTATACCAGGATAGTAGATATGAAACTGGCGTAGCCCTTATTATGGTGGATGAAGACGCAGAAAACATGATCGTCGTTGCTATAGGTGCAAACAACTATATTACGAAGGAAGAAGTATATCAATTAGAAGGAAAGATTGCACAATCTCAAGTACTGTTAACACAATTAGAAACAAACATTGATGCAGTCATACATGCCGTAGATATTGCTAAAGCACAGCACGTACCAGTGATATTAAATCCGGCGCCAATACAACCTATACCGGATGACTTGTTAGCTAAGGTGGACATTTTGACTCCAAATGAAACAGAAGCGGAAAAATTAACAAATATGAAGATTAAATCATTAGAGGATGCGAAGGCAGCTGGATCAATTCTCTTAGACAAAGGTGTTAAAAATGTTGTTATCACTTTAGGGAAAAACGGTGCACTAATCGTAAATAAGCAGAAAGTAGAACATGTTCCTGCTGTAAAAGTAGACCCTGTAGATACAACTGGTGCAGGAGATGCATTTAATGGCGGTTTGGCAGTAGCACTGGCAGAAGGTAAAGATTTAGCGAAAGCTGTGGAATTTGCCAATTATCTTGCAGCGCTTTCAGTAACTAAAGTTGGTACTGCTCCTTCTATGCCATTAAGAAAAGAGATTGACGATTTTATGCATAAAACCAGATAACCGACATACACAATGTGTCTGATAAATTTATTTTAATGATAAAAATTTTAAAGAGAGGATGATCAATAATGTTAAAAAAAGGTATTTTGAATCCATATATGGCTAAAGTGCTTGCAAGTACTGGACATGCCGATATGCTGGTTGTTACCGATGCAGGGCTTCCGATCCCTCAAGAAATTGAAAGAGTAGATTTATCAATATTACCTAATCTTCCTAGATTTTTGGATGTATTAAAGGCAGTGTTGGATGAAATAGTGGTAGAAAAAATAATTATGTCTGAAGAAATAAAAGAAGAAAGTCCTGATATGCTAAAAGAAATTCTGAAATTGTTTCCTGATGACATTGAAGTGGAATTTATGCCTCATACCAATTTTAAAGAAAAAACAAAAAGCGCCAGAGCTGCATTTAGAAGCGGAGAGTTTACTCATTACGCCAATATTATTTTAGTTGCAGGAGTAGCTTACTAGGAAGAATATATTAAAAGAAAGAAGGCGAACAATAATGGAAAATTTAGAAAAATTTATAGACCATACTGTTTTGAAGCCGGACGCTACAGAACAGCAAGTAATTAAAGCGTGTGAAGAAGCCAAAACGTATGGATTTGCATCGGTATGCGTTAACCCACATTTTGTTTCATTGGTGAAAGAGCAATTACAGGGCAGTAATGTAAAAGTTTGTACAGTAGTTGGATTCCCATTAGGTGCTACAACAACCAAAGTAAAAGTATTTGAAACAAAAGATGCACTTGCCAACGGTGCACAAGAAATTGATATGGTAATAAATGTAGGTGCTATTAAGGATAAGAAATATGATTTGGTGGAAGAAGATATTAAAGCCGTTGTAGATGCTTGCAAAGGAAAAGCAATTGTAAAAGTAATATTGGAAACTTGTTTGTTAACAGATGAAGAAAAAGTTACTGCATGTGAGATTGCAAGAAAAGCAGGAGCAGATTTTGTAAAGACTTCAACGGGCTTTAGTACAGGTGGAGCCACTGTGGAAGATGTTAAGCTGATGCGTAAAACAGTTGGAGCAGATATGGGAGTAAAAGCATCCGGAGGTGTTCGCACCTATCAAACTGCTAAAGAAATGATAGAAGCAGGTGCTAGCAGAATTGGGTGCAGTGCGTCTATTTCAATCTTAGAAGGTGCTAAAGTATAAAATATTTATTAAATTTAAATAAAATCGAATATATACTATGTAGTATTGTTATAATGTCATTACATTTAGTGTGAAAGGAGGATAGGTAAAAAAAATTGTAAAAAATCCAAACATTTTTGCATGGACTTTTTACAACCCAAATTTATATGTATACTTGGAGCTTATTATATCAAAAAAGAGGGGGAAAAACAATGAGAAAACTGTTAAGTCTTTTACTAGTTGTCAGCTTGCTAATGGTATTTGCTGTTGGATGTAGCAGTTCATCCAGTCAAGATACAAAAGAGGATACTGCTAAACAAGATACTCAACCGTCAGAAAAGAAAGAAACAAAAACTGAAGAGAAAAAAGGGCCGGTTGATGTAGCAGTCATTATTAAAGCCACCGATTCGGATTTCTGGCAGTATCTATTAATCGGTGCAGAAAATGCAGCTAAAGAAAATCCTGATAAAATCAAGGTTACAACTTATGGACCTCCTTCAGAAGCAGACATTGATAAACAGGTAGCTATTTTAGAAAATGTTATCGCTAAAAAGCCAGACGCTATTGTAATTGCTTCTACCAGCTCGGACGCTACCGTACCCGCTTTAGAAAGAGCATATGATCAAGGTATAAAAATTATTACGGTAGATAATAGAGTAAAAACAGACAAGATTCATTCTTTCTTAGCTACAGATAATAAAAAAGGTGGCGCACTAGCTGCTGAGAAATTGGTAGAATCCTTAAAGGCAAACAACATCCCACTTAAGGGAAAAGTAGGTGTAATTAGTGCAATGGCAGGTGTACAGGTTCTTACTGACCGTGATACCGGATTCATTGAAAAATTAAAAGAACTTGCACCAGATGTGGAAATACTAGAGACCCGTTATGTAGATAACGATATGACAAAAGCATTATCTGCTGCACAGGATATCATCACGGCAAACAAAGATATCATCGGATTCTTTGCAGATAACAACATGACCGGTGATGGTGTAGCAAGAGCAATCAAAGAAAGAAAATTACAAGATAAAATAATGGTTGTAGCATTTGACTCCGACCCGGAAGAAATTGAATCTTTACGTTCAGGAGCAATCAAAGCACTAATCGTTCAGGACCCATACGGTATGGGATATAAAGGAACAATGTTTGCATATCAGGCAGTAATGGGAGAAGAAATTCCTAAAGCTGTAGATACAGGAGCAACTGCCGTAACAAAAGAAAACATGGATCAAGAAGACATCAAAGGATTGTTGGATCCTACTATCAAAAAGAAATAAGCAGTATGCCATTACAAGCAACCATCAACGCATAATAAGTATTCAACCAGTCTGAAGTGTAAAGCTTCAGACTGGTGCATATTAAAGGGGAGCATGCAATGAGTAAATTTGGCAGAGAAATCATTAGGATGGAAAATATAGAAAAGTCATTTCCGGGGGTAAAAGCCTTAAAAGGAGTAAACATTGCAGTAAGAGCAGGAGAAGTACATGCGCTTGTAGGTGAAAATGGTGCAGGCAAATCCACACTCATTAAGATATTAATGGGCGTATATCAAAAAGATGCAGGAGACATATATATTGAAGGAAAAAAGGTCAATATTAAAGATCCTATGCAAGCAAAGGCCTATGGATTAGGAGCGGTTTATCAGGATATAACCCTTGCTCCTCATTTATCGGTAGGGGAAAACTTCTTCTTAGGCAAATTGCCCTCAACAAAAAATGGACTTGTTGATTGGAAAACAATCAATAAGGTCACCAAAGAGACATTAGAGGAACTGGATATAGACATTGACCCCACAACCTTAGTAAAAAACCTAACCGTAGCACAGCAAGAAATGGTAACCATTGCGAAAACTGTACACGAAGAAGCAAAACTCATTGTTTTTGATGAACCTACAGCACTGTTGGCAAATGAAGAAACCGAAGAACTTTTCAAACTCATTAACAAGTTAAAGTCAAATGGCGTTGGTATTATTTATATTTCCCACCGTATGGAAGAAATCTTTAATATATGTGACCGGGTGACAGTTTTAAAAGACGGTACATGGGTAAACACCCTTGACATTTCAGACACAGATGAAGATGCATTGATTTCCATGATGGTGGGGCGTAGTGTTGAAGACATGTATTCCATCAAACACCCAACAATAGGAGAAAAAGTTTTAGAAGTCAAAGGATTAACAAAGCAGGGTTACTTTGAAAACATCAATTTAGAACTGCACAAGGGAGAAATATTAGGTTTATTCGGGTTAGTAGGCTCGGGGAGAACAGACATTGTGCGCTGTATTTTCGGTGCAGAACCCTTTGATGCCGGAGAAGTGATTGTAAACGGTAAGAAAGTCAGCATAAAATCTCCGTCCGACGGCATAAGACATGGCATTGGGCTGCTGCCGGAAGACAGGAAACTGCAGGGGTTGTGTCTTAATTTATCAGTTGCAGAAAATACCAACTTGGCCTCATATAAGGATATCACCAGGTTAGGGGTTATAAATGCCAAGAAAGAAAAAGACAGAGCAGAAAAATACAAACAGGATCTGCGTATCAAAACACCTTCCATTATACAAAAAGTAAAAAACTTAAGCGGAGGTAACCAGCAGAAAGTAGTCATTTCAAAATGGTTATGTAAAGACAGCAATATTTTCATATTTGATGAACCAACAGTAGGGGTAGACGTTGGTGCAAAAGTTGAGATTTACAAGCTATTTGAACAGCTTTTAGCAAAAGGAAACGCAATTATATTAATCTCATCCTACCTGCCGGAGGTAATGGGCTTGGCAGACAAACTAATGGTAATTTCGGAAGGTAGACATATGGGGACACTTCTAAGAGAAGAATTTATGGGTGCGGCAAGCGGAGATGAAGAAAAGATCCTTAGACTCGCTTCCGGAATGAAAGGTTAGAAATATAGTTTAGGGGGAAAAGAAATGGCATCACAAGAACAAAATACAAATATGAATCTAAAGTCCGGTATTTTTAATATTGGGAAAAAACATAGGATGATCGCAACAGAAGGTACACTTATTGCTATTCTTGCGTTGCTTTTTATTATATTATCCATTGCATCGGACAGCTTTCTTACCGTCTATAATTTAGCCAACCTGGTTAGACAGACGGCAATTATAGGGATTGTAGCAATAGGGATGACGTTTGTTATCATTGCTGCAGGTATTGACCTGTCGGTAGGCTCGGTAGTAGGATTCAGTGGAGTTCTAGCTGCAATTTTAATGAACAAAGGGGTAAGCATATTAGTTGCTGTAATCATTTCGATTGCACTGGGAACATTAATCGGACTAATCAATGGTATAATCATATATGATGGAAAAGTACCACCTTTTATTGCGACATTAGGTGCGATGACGGTTGTTCGAGGAGTCATCATGCTGATATCGAATGCAAGAATGATAGGTGGTTTGCCAAAAGCTTTTACTAATTTTGCACAGAAAGATTTTTTGCGAATACCTTCACTATTTATTGTTTGGCTAATCATTATACTTTTAGCTACATTTATCATGAAAAAAACTCATTTTGGAAGGAACGTATATGCAATTGGTAGTAATGAAGAAGCGGCAAGATTAAGTGGAATCAATATACGAAAGAATATGTACAGCATTTATGCCATATGTGCGTTCATGTCTGCAGTTGCAGGGATTCTAATGACATCAAGGTTGGGCAATGGAATTCCGACAGGAGGTATGGGTTATGAGCTGGACGCAATTGCAGCAGCAGTAATAGGAGGAGCAAGCTTATCCGGTGCAGAAGGCACAATATTTGGAACGGTGCTGGGAGCTATCAT